>JAYSTZ010000081.1:0-2035 GCA_043719365.1 Verrucomicrobiaceae bacterium
TTCACAAGCGCGGCTACAACTCCGCGCTCCTCGTCCCCGAGCGCGCGGCGCAACACGGCCTTGATGTCCGCGGGCGCGAGCGGTTCGAGCTGGAAGACCTGCGAGCGCGAGACGAGCGCGCTGTTCACATAGAAGAACGGATTCTCCGTCGTCGCGCCGATGAGCCGCACGGTGCCGCGCTCCACATCGGGCAGCAGCACGTCCTGCTGCGCCTTGTTCCAGCGATGGATTTCGTCCACGAAAAGGATCGTTTTTTGTCCGGTGTTTGCGAGCCGGTTCGCGGCGGCTGCGACGACCTTGCGCAGGTCCGCGATGTTGCTCTCGACGCCGCTCAGCCGCTCGAAACGTGACTTCGTGGCGAGTGCGATGATCTGCGCGAGCGTGGTCTTGCCCGTGCCCGGCGGGCCGAAGAGGATGATGCTCGCGATGCGGTCCGCCTCGATGGCACGACGCAGCAATTTCCCCGGCCCGAGGATGTGCTGCTGCCCGGCGAATTCGTCGAGCGTGCGAGGCCGCATCCGCTCGGCGAGAGGCGCGGCGGCCGCGGTCGCGTCGGATTTTGTTTCACTGAGATCGAAGAGGTCGGCCACGCGGCGATGATAGGATGTGCGGCGGAGTTGTCCGCCATTTTTCCTGTGCCGGAAAAAAGTGACCGCCTCGTGCCATCGGCGACTCCAAAGTAGTCCCACGTTTCAGCGTGCCGTGACGCTGGGCCGCTGTTTGCATGCGAATGCGGATTCGATCGCAGGCTGTTGCCGGACGTCATTGCACGCTGAAGCGTCGGACTACTTTGTCGCCGGCGGGACGCGGGCTGCTTTTCAATCCGCAATCCGCAATCGCCAATCCGCAATCCGGAAGTGCCCGCCTCCTTCCGTCGTCGGCTACGTTCGCACACTCAGCGCGTGTTCAGCGGATAGCCCGGCTTTTCCTCGAACATCTTGATGCCCGGACTGGTGTCCCCTTCATACATGCGGACGCTGGATTTTTTCTTCCCATTCGTGCAACCGGTGAACGGGAAACACACGACGGCGAGGAGCGAGAGGAGGACGATTTTCACGGGCCGAAGATAGGCGCGCGGGAGAGGAATGACAAAGCACGAATGACGAACTGCGATTTCCGGAGTTCGATTCGCGTCGGGCAGCGAGCATCCGGCATCCGGCATCGCGTCCGTTTTCCCGCAGCGTGACTTTTGAAAAAACACCGCATCCCGCACGAATCATCCATTGCAAAGCCGCGCGCGCCCGATACTGTCCCCGCCTCCCAAAAAATAACGGGGGCGTACTGGTTTCGACTGAAAATTCGAGATGCAGACGGCATGCCGCGGAAGCCTGGTTGGCCGCGTTACCAATCCTGGGCAAAAAACATAAACGCCAAAAACGAAGAACTGGCCCTCGCAGCCTAAGTGCTGAGACGTTCCCGAACCGACGCCTGCTAGGCCTCGGGAACGACAACTAGCAGGCTGGCTTTCCGGCGGAGCGACCGCGCCGGAGAGCAAGACTTCAAACCGTGGACGACCGGCCTCGCGTGGCGCGCCCGCCCGCAGCGTGAGGCTTAAACTAATGGCAGGGCTAAGCGTGTAGATGTTTGTGTCAAAAGTTTTTAGGACAGGGGTTCAACTCCCCTCGCCTCCACTTCTCTTATTATCAGAGAGTTAGGTTTTTAGATTAGAGTACACGGCTGTCCGGTTAACTTGCGGGTGAGTTTTTGTTGAAAACTGTTTCTGAGCGACTTGTGCATGAAAAGTGATGTGACGCATTTGAAGTCAACGGCCTTCATGGAGACGGTTCCGGCCCATGAATTCCGGCCGCTATGTTCTCTCCCAGGTTCTCGACCTTGTGCATCGGCAGACTCTCGACCGGTTGGTCGAATCTTACGATGCGGAGTCGCGGGTCAGGCATTTCGGCTGCCGCCAGCAACTCATCTGCATGGCCTTCGCCCAACTCACGTGGCGCGAGGGGCTGCGGGACATCGCCACCTGTTTGAACGCCAAGCCCGAGGCGCTCTACCATCTCGGATTTAGCGAGCCGGTGGCCAA
>JAYSTZ010000801.1:0-2534 GCA_043719365.1 Verrucomicrobiaceae bacterium
AGCAGTGATCGGTTCCACCGCTTTCGCAGGCCCAGCGGTGAAGTCGAACTCGTACCAGTTGTTGTTCTGGCCGATGTTTCCGCGACGTGAATGGAACGAATTCCAGATACCGACATCGACAGAGACGGAATCAAAGAAGCCGCCCTCGGAAACCTTGAAGTAAAGGTTGCCGTAAGGCTGCGCGATGAATCCCGAACCCTGCTGAAGCAGGCCGTGGAAGTAGTAGTCCGAGGTGATGTCGAGTCCGACATCGCCTGTGACGCACGATTTGGTTATCGGTGGAGTTACGGTCTTGCTTGCTTTCATTGGCGCTGGGCCTGCGAAAGCGGTGGAACCGATCACTGCTGAGACAGCAGCGAGTGTGATGATGCTACGTTTGGTCATGGTGATGATTTGGTTGTTTGGTGTTTAGTTAATGCCTTTCGGCACGATTCGGAATTACCAAAATTCACGAAAACGATGCAACTGTTTTTTTAGCAGAATTGTGAATAAGTTGCCATGCGAGGTGTTTCTACAGAGTAAACTCACAGCACAGGTTTGTGAATAAGTGAAAAAATTTTCTCTGGCGCGTGCGTTTTTCTTTGCCTGCGGACTCATTCCGCACACCACAGGCAGTTGGGTTCGTCTAATATAGGAGTCACGCTTTCCGATACGATAGATCGTTCTTACACCGCCCCGAGGGTGTCATGTCAAATCCGAAAACAAGCGGCGTGACGCCGTTGATTTCCGGCGTGCCCTCCGCGTTGGTTCGTGGCACTGTTTGCAAACGTATGAATGTCATTGCCCGCTTTCTGTTCGTTTTTGCCATCGTCGCCCGCCCGTTCCTGAACGCGGAGGAGGCGTCCAAACCCCAGCCGTTCAGTCCCGGCGACCATACGCGGACGTTTACAGTCGATGGCATTTTGCGCACCTATCTGGCCCACGTCCCGCCCGGCTACGTCGCTGGGAAACCCACGCCGGTCGTGCTCGCCCTTCATGGTGCGGCGATGAACGGACTGATGATGGTCGGTTTTACGGGTCTCAATGCCACCGCGGACAAAGCGGGCTTCATTGTCGTCTATCCCAGCGGCACCGGAGTAGGGCCTTTTCGCACATGGAATGCGGGAGGTTTCCCCGGAGGAAGTAATAAAACCGATGACGTCGCATTCCTCGGCAAAGTGCTCGATGACGTCGCCGCGCTCGCCACCGTCGATACAAAGCGCATCTTTTCCTGCGGGATGAGCAACGGAGGGATGATGTCCTATCGGCTCGCCGCTGAGATGTCCGACCGCATCGCTGCAATCGCGCCCGTTGCGGGCACGATCGCCATCGATGAGAGCAAGCCCGTGAGGCCCGTTCCCGTCCTCCATTTTCACGGAACGAAAGACACCCTCGTTCCCTACGAAATGCCGCAGCGTCGAAATCCGCAGATCATGCGGATCAAGAGCGTCGAGGAGTCTATTCAGACTTGGGTGAAGCTCAATGGCTGTCAGCAAACACCCGTTTCCGACGTTCTCACGAAAGCCGGCGACAAAATGCCCGTCACCCTTACCATATATAAAGGCGGGAAAAACGGCGCGGAAGTCGGGCTCATTACCATCGAAGGCGGCGGGCACACCTGGCCGGGCAAAAATGCGCCCGTTGGTTTCATCGGTGCTTCCACGCTCAACATCTCGGCGAACGACTTGATGTGGGAGTTCTTCCAACGGCACCCGATGAAATAGTACCGGCGAGTCAGGATGTGGTCGGAACCAGGGTTTTGTTTCTACCGAGCTCTGAGTCCACAAACCGAGTGGGACCTTCGCTCCCTTGCTAAAAGGCGACCTCGCCCTACGCCCCATCCGCCACCAACTCGACCGCCGGATCGAAGCCCACATGTTGATGCTTCGCGCGCCACGCTACGCACCCTGCGGGCAGCCTTCGGCTATCTGTCTCGCGGCGTCCGCCGCCGCTCGGCTCATCTCCTTCCTCGCCTACGCGCTTCAAATCACGCTCAAAACGCGGCTGAGAAAAAGCGCCACCGGCCTCACCCCGCGAGCCGTGCTGGAGAAATTTGCCACACTACAAGTGCTGGACGTCCACCTCCCGACGACCGACGGACGCGAAATCGTAATCCCCCGCTACACGCCCCCCGAACCCGCGCTGCAACTGCTGCTCGACCAACTCAAACTCCAGCTCCCCGCCCAACCGCCACCAAAAATCACCATCCGGAAATAGCCCGGAAACCGCACACAAAGTGCGCGAGATGCGCAAAGCTGTAGTGCAGACCTTTTGCGAATTCCGAGAGGTCGTCAGGGAAGCCCCCTCCGTTTCATCATCGAATCCGCGAAGTCGGGTTAGCACCGGCAGGAGGTATGAAACTATCTTCGCAATATGAGAGACGTTCGTGATGGGGTGGAGCGTTGTGGCTGCGACGCCCCGTCGCAATCGGCGCTGGCATCGGCTAGTGGTCTCCCGGCCGTGAAATGATGGTCACCAGTGCTATTGCGGCTGTGATTGGTGAATAGTGAATAGTGATTTGTCGCAAGCGAAAGCTCACGACCCACGCCTTGCGA
>JAYSTZ010000802.1:0-2532 GCA_043719365.1 Verrucomicrobiaceae bacterium
GGAGCCTCGGCGTGGGCGAGGATGGAAAAACCGAGCAGACAAGAGAGATGGATGAGTTTCATAGGAAAGATGTTTCGCGACTCTGCAAACAAGCCGCGAACGGGGAAAGCCTTTGTTGCGCGGATCGGGAAAAAGCAGCCCGCTTCGCCGCATTTGCGCTCTCGCAAAGTGCCGCGCTACTCGGTCGTCGCCTTGCCGCCGTCCCCCACGGCCTGCTCAAACGCCCGCCAGGCGAGCGCCGCGCATTTTACCCGCTGGGGAAACTTGCGCACGCCTTTGAGCAGGATGATGTCGCCGAGCCCGGTGGTATCGACCTCGGCTTCCGTGGTGATCAATTTGTTGAACACACCGGCGAGGCGCATCGCGTCGTCGCGCGATTTACCTTTTAGTTTCATCGTCATCAAAGAAGCACTGGCCTGACTGATGGCGCAGCCGCTGCCGGTGAATTTGATATCCTCCACCTCGCCCTCAGCGCCGAATTTTACGGAGAGCAAAATCTCGTCGCCGCACGATGGGTTATCGCCCTGCACCTGCGTCGCGCCGGGGATTTCCCCGCGATTGCGAGGGCGCTTGGAGTGGTCGAGGATGACGGTTTGGTAGAGTTCTTCGAGTTCGTCGGACATGGCTGTGCGTTACCGGGAGGCGTTTTGCACGCGCTGCTCGACGGCGTGGGCGGAGGCGATGATGGCCTTGTAAATGGTCTCGATATTTTCCGGCGGGAGAACGTCGCCAAGACGCGGGTCGGTCACTTTGGCAAAGACCTGCTTCTCGCGCTGAGCGTCGAAGATCGGCTGGCCAGTCACCTTTTTCAAAGCGCCCACATCCACGGCTACAGCAGCGCGTTCGTGGAGAAGGCGGACGATTTGCTCGTCGATGGCGTCGATTTTTGCTCGGAGTTCGGAAAGTGTCACGATTGCGGGTCGGTGGTTTCTGGTGCTGGTTCTTCGGCAGGTCCGTCGGGCGCTTCTTCGGGAGCGGGTTTTTCTCCGGCAGGTTCTTCCAATATGGGTTCGTCGTGGGCAACGACCTCATCCGATGGCGCCTCAGTCGCCTTGGACGAAGTCACGGCTGCGGGCGTCTCCTCAGTTTTCTTCGGGTCTGGATATTCCGCTTTTGGCAACGGCACGCGGCGAAGTTCGTCGGAGTTTGGCAGTTCCTCCACTTGCTTAAGGCCGAAGTGTTGCAGGAAATACTCGGTCGTCTCGTAGAGCAGCGGACGCCCCGGCAAGTCTGCCCGGCCTGCGATTTTCACCAGCGACCGATCGAGCAAAACTTGCATGACGCCATCGACCGCAACCCCGCGCACCGCTTCGATGTCCGCACGAGTGACAGGCTGCCGGTAGGCGATGATGGCGAGCGTCTCCAACGCCGGACCACTGAGCCGCGTCGGACGGCTCTCGGGATAAAGCTGGCGGACCCACTGCGCGCCCTCGGGCCGCGTGACGAAAGCCCATCCCATCGCGCCATCGTTGAGGCTAAATGCGCGGCCTTCGCGCTCGTATTCCGCACGGAGAAGATTGAGCTGGGAGGCGACTTCCTCCTCGGAAGCATCGCCCATCGCGATGATGTCGAGTTCCTCGGTATCGGACGCGGCACCGCGGAGAGCTTTGCGGATTTCATCCAGCAGAATGGGCTTGGGCGAGGCGAAGACGATGGCCTCCAGAGCTTGCTTGAGCGTGTACATGGCCTACGTGACGCAGTGGACTTCGATTTCCGCAAACGGCTCGGATTGCACGCAGCGGAGTTTCTTGACACGAATAAGTTCCAGCAGAGCGAGGAACGTGACGACGATTTCCGGGCGGGAGGCGGCGTCGGTGAAAAGCTCGGTGAACTTCAGCATCGTGCCGGAATTCGTCATCTTCAGGATGAGGTCGATCTTGTCGGCGACGCTGAAGTTTTCCTCGAAAATCTCTGCGAGATTTTCGGTCTTCGATTCGATCCGTTTGAGGATTTTGTTGAAGGCGTTGATGAGGTCAAAGACGGACACTTCGCCGAGGGGACGCTCGATTTCCTCCGGCTTCTCAACGGCGCGTGGATAAATGCCTTGCAGCGCTTCTTCGCGTCGTCCCAGGTGCGCTGCCGCCTCCTTGAATTTCTTGTATTCGAGGAGCTGGCGGACGAGCTCCCAGCGTGGGTCCTCTTCCTCCATATCCTCCTCGGGCGGCTGGACAGCGGCGGGGAGAAGGCTGCGGCTCTTGATGTAAACCAGCGTCGCCGCCATGAGGATGAACTCCCCGGCGATTTCGAGGTCCATCATCTTAAACGCGTCCATGAACGACAGATACTGCGTGGTGATGTGCTCGATGGGGATATCGTAGATGTCTATCTCATCGCGTTTGATGAGATAAAGCAGGAGGTCCAGAGGCCCCTCAAAAACTTCGAGTTTCACTTTATATTCCTGCATGTTGGTCGTGTAACGGGCGCGGAGGTTAAAGGTAGCGGCATTTCTGGCAAGCGCGGGTTTTTGCAGAAGCGAAAAAGGGGTGTGATTAAAAGTGGAACGGAAGTGCGACGCGCGACGGTAGTAGGACA
>JAYSTZ010000803.1:0-2531 GCA_043719365.1 Verrucomicrobiaceae bacterium
CACCCATCGCGGCAGATAACGCGCCCAGCCTTCCAGCGCCGTCGTGCCAGTGGCGAGTTGCCAGCGAGCGAGTCCTTCACTGAGCAGAAATTTGAGGAACGCGCCGAGCGCCAGCGCCCAGAGCAATCGTGCGCCGTGCGTCGCACCGCCCACGGTCGCGATGATGATGTCGCTCGCGCCGATGCCGCTCGCCGCCATGATGAGCCCCGCGCCGATCCACGGCTGCTTTCCGGTGCGCGGCGCCGCATCAGGACCACCGGCCATGTTGTTCAAGCCTCCACCAACGGGAGCTTTGCGCGATAGTCGCGCGGCGATTCGCCGACGACTTTCCTGAAGGTGCGGTTGAACTGCGAGAGCGACTGGAAGCCGACCTCGAACGCGACCTCGCTCACGCGCCGGTTGGGGTTGAGCAGGAGATTGCGCGCTTTCTCGACGCGCGTGCGCGCCACGTAATCCACGAAGTTGATCCCCGTCATCTCCTTGAATTTCTCGCTGAAATAGGTCGCGCTCATGTTCACGATCTGCGCCACGGCGGCCAGCGACAGCTCATCGTCGGAATGATCGCGGATGTAGCTGCGCGCCTGCGCAATGGCCGGCGAATCCTTTTCCTGGCTCTGCAGCATCAGCACCCGGCTGCACGAGGCGAGATGCTCGGCGAACGTGTTGAGCAGGCGGATGAGCGCCTCGTATTGCTTCACCGTGAGGACGCGCGTGTTAAAGTAAGCTTCCTCCAGCCTCTTCAAATCAACCTCCGCTCCCCATTTGATGAGCGTCGTCGCAATCTGTTTGAACTGCACCTTGTCGGGCCGTTGCAACAAGACTTGCCCGGTGTGGAGAAACGCGATCACGTTCTCGCCGACTCGCACCGGCACCGCGGTCTCGCACAGCCCGGCGAAGCACTTGAGGGTCTTCGGAGCAAACTGCGCCTCCTTCTCCAGCTTGCACTGCAAGGCATAGCACTGCGCGCAGCTTTGGTTGGTTTTCGCCATGAGGGCGCAGAAGGGATTCTCCTGCTTCTTCCCGTAGTGGATGGCGCTGAGCATTCCCGGACTGTGGAGCCGAAGCGGCAGCCCCGTGCCCTCCGTGAACGCCTTCTCGTAGTCGCGATACATCTGCGACGCGTTGAAGACTTCCAGCGTGTGGTGGCTGGTTTTGCCGGAATTGGATTCCATCGGAGTGTTTCGGCGTGCCCGCTGCTTTTTCGCCAGCGTGACGGCGCAGCGATTACGGCAGCTTCGCGAGATACTTCGCGGGATTCTTTTTGAACTTCGCGACGCACGGCTCGCAGCAGAATTTCACCACCTGGCCTTCGTGGACGATGCTCTGCTGGTCGCCCATCGAGTTAAGGTCGTTGTCCGTGACGATGCACGTTTTGAGCGGATACGGTTTAGCGCCGCTGACGGTTGCGGTTGCGCCGCCGCCGCCGCTCGCGCATGAGGCGAGAAGCGTGGTGAGGCCGGCGAGGATGAGGGATTTGAGTTTGGTTTTCATGTGTGTGTTGTGTTGTTGTTTTTGGTGTCCGGGAGTGAGTGTTCAAAATCGAAATTGCAGGCCGCCGCCGAAGCCGTAATCGGAGTCGTATTGCGTGATAAGCGAGACGCGCCGACTGAGCGTCCACGTCGCCCCGGCGGTCCACGTCCATTCGGTGTTCGTGTCGTATTCCACGCGGCTGAAGGTGCCGAGCCGTGAGGTGAGCTGGAGGTTTTTCGCGAGCGAAAGGCGGGCGTCGCCCTCGCTGTCCACAGTCGCGGTGGCGATGAACATGCCGGGCAGCATGTGCATGACTCCAGCGAAGGCGCGGTCGCGCGAGTCCACCATGTTGGTGAAGCGGTAGCCGGCCATGAGCGACCAGCGCGGATTGAGGTATCGCTGCCACATCACGTCCACTTCGTACTCGGTGCTGGGCATGTCATGGCCGTGCATGGGGCCTCCGTTGTGGCCTTCCATTCCGCCCATTGAGTCGAGGCCGAGGCCGATGTCCCATATCACGCCGAAGTTGTTCCGCGCGTTCTGCGCCATCGCCATCCCCATGCTCATGTGAGTCTGCGCGGAGAAGTCGGCCATAAGACTGATGGGATCGTGGTCGCGTTTATCCAGCACGGGGCGGTGATTCTCGCCCTGCTCCGCGTAGCTCACCACGCGCGCCATGCCGGTGTGCATGTGGTAGAGGACGTGGCAGTGGAAGAACCAGTCCTTCTCCTCGTTGGCGAGGAACTCGATGGTCCGGCGGCTCATCGGCGGCACGTCCACGGTGTGTTTGAGCGGTGCGTCTTTTGCCGGAGCCGATGGGTCCATGAGCAGCCGGAAGAAGTGCCCATGCAGGTGCATCGGGTGGGCCATCATCGTGTTGTTGATGATTTCAAAGCGGACGACTTCGCCGCGGTGGATGAGGATTTTCGTTTCCTCGTTCACGGTCTTGTCGTTGATGCTCCAAATGTAGCGCATCATGTCGCCGGTGAGTTTGAGCGGGATGGTGCGCGGCGTTTTATTCCCCGGAATCGTCGTGTCGCGCGTGGCGTGCATGCGGCGGT
>JAYSTZ010000804.1:0-5819 GCA_043719365.1 Verrucomicrobiaceae bacterium
CTCGATGCGCACCACTTTGCCCGTCGGGGTAAATCCCATCCGCTTGCTGATGCACACCTCCAGCGTGTCAATGTGGTGCGCATCGAGGCTCACTGCGACGAGATGCAGCAGACGGGCCAATGCCGTCGCCAAAAAGTATCGTAGCTTTCAGCGGGTGGCCGCTGCTGTTTTGGGCGCTTCGGCGGGGCGGCGGAAATTGAACTGAGGACTGCGGACGATCCCGAGGATGAGTTCCTGCGACTTGTAACCGCTTGCTGCGACCGCTTTGGAGATTTGGCGGATGGCGAGCCAGTCGCCCTGCTCGATGCCGCGTCCTAGAGCGTAGCTCGTCATGCGCTCTGCGAGGTTGCGTGTGAACTCGTCTTTGCGCTGCGCAAGGAGGGCTTTGAGTTCCATCGAACCGGAGAACTTTTGGCCGCTGGGCAATTCGCCGTTGTTGTCCACGGGGGCGTCGGCCACGATGGTGCGCCATTGGCCGATGGGGCTGAAATTCTCCAGGCCAAATCCGAGCTGATCCATCGTCTTGTGGCAGGAAGCGCATTCCGGGCGGTTGCGGTGCTGCTCGAGTTGCTGGCGAAAGGTAATTCCGTTGCGCGCTTTGTCGGACGTCGGGAGGCTCTTGATCATCGGCGGCGCGGGCGGGGGAGGGGAGCCGAGGATTTCCTCCATGAGCCATTTTCCGCGCAGGACGGGGCTGCTGCGGCGCGGGTAGCTGGTGAGCGTGAGGACGCCCGCCATCGTCACAACGCCGCCGCGATTTCGGTCCGGGAGTTGCACGCGCTGAAAGCCGGTGCCGGCGACTTCCGGGAGGCCGTAGAACTTCGCGAGGTCGGCGTTCACGAACGTGTAATCGCAGTCGAGGCAATCGCTCAGCGGCAAGTTGTTTCGAACGAGCGCGTAGAAAAACTCCAGCGGTTCCGCCGTCATCGCGTCGCGAAGTCGAGGCGTGAATTCGGGGAACTTGTCCGTCGCCGGATGAACGCTGGAGAGCTCCTTGGTGCGGAGCCACTGGCTGGCGAAGTTGTCCGTGAACGTCCGCGCTTTTCCATCCGCAAGCATCCGGCGGACTTCGCGGTCGAGGACGGCTGGCTGGTGCAATTCGCCTGCTTTTGCCGCAGCGAAAAGCGCATCGTCGGGCATCGACGACCAAAGGAAATAGCTCAGCCGCGTCGCGAGCTCCCAATCGCTGATTCGCTGAGGCTCCAGCCCGTCGCGATCCTGCTCCACGCGGAAAAGGAACGACGGAGAGATGAGCATCGCGCGAACGGATCGACGGATGCCTTCTTCCCACGAGCTGCCCGCTTTGCGCAGCCCGTCGTAGAGTCCGTTGAACCCGGCAAGTTGCTCCGGGTCGAGCGGTCGGCGAAATGCGCGCATCCCCATCCATTCGATGTTTTCCTTTGCTGCGGCGCATTCGTCTTTCCCGTCTCCGGGGCGCACGCGGAAAAGGAACTCGGGCTTTGCCTTGGCCACGATCTCCGTCGCGGCGATGAGCACTTTTTCCATCAGTACCGGCGGAACGAAAAGTGTGGACGCATTGTTATCGAACCCGCCGCCACCGCCGCCATCCGGCGGGAAATTGTCCGCCGGCTGCGAGTCCACGCCGAGCAGGTCGCGCACGGTATTGTTGTATTCGAGACGGCTCAGACGATGGAGCAGTTTGCGCCCGACATCGGCGGGGACTTTGGCCGGGTCGGGGTTGTCGAGCGTCTCCGAGAGCCATGCGGACACAAGCGCACGCTCCTCGCGGGAGGGTTGTTCCTTTTTCGCCGGAGGCATCGAGGCGTCGCGTACGGCATTCAGCACTTTTTCCCAGGTCTTCGGCTCTTTCCAGAATCCACCTTCCTCCGAGAGCGGACCGAGGTCCACGTTGCCCTTCGGCTCATCGTCGTGGCACGAGATACAATAGCGATCGATGATCGGGACGATGTCTTTCCGAAAGTCAGTGGCGGCAAAACTCCCTGTAGTGCTCACCAAGAGCACTGTTGCGGCCTGTATGACGCGCGAGAGTTGCTTCATGAATAGATGTCTGAGCTTAAAGTATGCACGTTCGCGATTTACGAAAGGGGGATGTTTGCACTACGGCAATTTCGAGCCCTTCGCCGCGATCAGCAGCTCATACCATTCCTCCCGGCTCAGCGTCACCTTGTCCGCCGCCAGCGCTTCTTTCAAATGCACAGGGTTCACCGTGCCGACGATTGGAACCATGTGGCTCGGATGCCGCAGCAGCCACGCAATCGCGATTGCCGACCGCGTCACGCCGTGGCGCGCCGCCGTCGCGTCCATCACGGAGAAAAGGGCGGCATCGACTTCATTTTGCGGCGGTCCGAGCAGACGGCCCTTTGCCAGCGGGCTCCACGCAAGCGGCGTCATCTTTGAAGAGAGGCATTGGTCGAGAGTCCCGTCGTCCAGGGTTGCGAGCGCCCCGAGGCTCACTTCCACCTGATTCACAATCAAAGGCGTATCCATCGCGCTCTGCAACGCAGCCACCTGCGAAGGGCGGAAATTACTGACCCCAAACCACCGCACTTTTCCCTGCGCGCGCAGGTGTGAAAATGCGCCCGCGATTTCCTCGGGGTCGCCCAGATAGTCTGGCCGATGGATCATCAGCAAATCCATGTCGTCCACGCCCAGTCGCCGCAACGAATCCTCCACCGAGGTCACGATGTGCGCCCGCGAGGAGTCGTAGCAATGCTGCCGCCCGTCCCAAGGCGGACGAATCCCGCACTTTGTAGCTAGGATCAATTTCTCGCGCGCTCCGGGTATGTCGCGGAGAGCATCCCCGAAAATTTGCTCGCACTCACTCCGACCGTAAATATCCGCATGATCGAAAAAATTAATGCCGGCTTCAATCGCAGCATGGACCGCCCGCTTTCCATCCCTTCGCTCCAAACGAGGGCCGCCCTCGCTGCCGGCCAGCCTCCAGCAGCCATAGGCGATACGAGTGGGGATGAGATTGCTGGAGCCGAGCGGTGAATTAAGAGAAAGCATAGAAAAATGGCGGCGAGAGCGGAAGTCGGAAACCCCGCGCGTGTCAATCCCGACAGCGTTCCGAAAAACTTTCGACGTGATGAATGATAAAACCGCTTGCCAAAATCTCCCGGCTCTCTATTTCTACGCGCTCTTCGGCGACGCCCTCGCGGCGCTTCGATAAAGGCTGGATAGCTCAGTTGGTAGAGCAGAGGATTGAAAATCCTCGTGTCCACGGTTCGATTCCGTGTCCAGCCACTCCCCCTTTACCCATAAGGGTTTCGGGGGTGATTCCGCCCGCGGATACTGGCGAGTTCAAACAAAAGTGCAAACAACTCCCCGGAACTCCAGCCGCATCCGCAAGCGTCCGTGGGCATTTTCTGGAATTGTATTTACTCCCCAACTCGTGTCCAAAATGGCCGATGAAGAAACAACACGGGAAGACCAAGGTTGAACATCATGGAGCGGCAGTGAGCGATGCGTCGGTGGCAAAGGGTGATCTGGAGTTCATTTCAGCGAAGGAATTGGCGTTTCTGGCCGCGATTATC
Organism: Verrucomicrobiaceae bacterium; assembly: GCA_043719365.1. GTDB lineage: Bacteria > Verrucomicrobiota > Verrucomicrobiia > Chthoniobacterales > Chthoniobacteraceae > SXWH01. The sequence goes on from JAYSTZ010000804.1 coordinate 3,519, forward strand.
AGCCCGGAGGAATGCAGAAGCGGGGCGGCGGGATCGGCTCTTCGCTGTGCGTTGGCGCTCTTTCTGGAAAGTAATGCGGTCGTGCAGTCGTACAATTCGGCCACGAGCACGCTCGACGATTTGTTCGCGTTTGCTGGGGACTCACTGGGAGGAAATCGGCTGTTTGAATTTTTGTCGCAGCGAATGGGCGAGCAAATCGACGAGCCGCTTCGATTATCAGCGGATGCGTTTTCGGACTCGGACGAAGTTCGCGACTTTCTCTCGAAACACTGCAATTTCGAGGGAAAGAAAGGGAGCAAGGCTTGGGGCAAGGTGCGGACTGTGTGGGACAATTTTCGCAAAATGCACATCTGGGAAGCGAACATTCACAATGAGCGAAATAAGGACCGCATCATTGCTGCGGAGAAGCGGACTGCTGAATTGAACGCTGCCAATACAGACAAGGGAAGTTTGCCTCAGAGACAGATTTCCGACAATGAGGTTTGGCAGGACGGTGAGGTTGAATTTGAGGAATTCAAACGCATCGTGACGAAGTATGTCCCTTCTGTGGACTTGCCGCCCCTTTCTGCGGAGCGAAAACAGGCGAAAATCTCCCACTACGAAATCAGGCCGTTGGACATTCAAGCGTTGATCGAGTGGAAGCGCCGGATCAAATCGAAGGGGGGAATCAAGGCTGTGAGGCCGCGGACGCGGGAGGAAGTTCTGGGACATATCAAGAAAAACAATCCGAAAAATAAGAAATAATTCGACGCCGATGAGCCTCTTAGAGCGGTAGATTCCGAAAAGGACCTCCGGAAGCAGGGCGAAATCCGAAAACGACCCGTTTTTCCTGCGCATCCGCAAAAGTGAGCCGAAATGCCGTGCAAAGGTGGGGTCGTGAACAACACACCAAAGCAAGCATCAGCGTCCGCAGTCGCGCATCATACGACTGCCCCCGTTCAGCCCGGTCCGGAATGGCTGCGCGTCTCCGACGTGACGAAACTCTTCCGGCTCTCTCGTTCTTTGACGTACGAGTTCATCAAGGAGGGTAAGCTCCGCTCTGTCTGTCTTCGTCGCAAGGGGCGGCAATCGGGCATTCGACTTATCTCGACCGACAGCATTCGCGCCTACATCGCCAGCTTCGAGCAATCGCCCGAATAACACAACAGCCCCGAACCTTTCGGCGCGAGGCTGTCGATGACGTGTTAGTCGTTCGCAAGCTACGAGAAGAAGGGATTCAAGTCAAGGAGGAATCCATGTACGATCTATCAAATATCAAATCCACGGTAGCGCACGATCCGCTCCCGTTTCTCACCACCCTTTACGGCGACGCCGTGAAGCGTTCCGGCAACGGTTGGCGCGTCGGGAGCAAGGGCGGGCGCTGCTTCGATACCCAACAAGGCGAACTGCTCTGCGTCACGTTCAACGGTGACGCCGGCCAAGGCGACTGCTTCGAAGTCTGGAAGTCTCATTACCGATGCGACTTCCCAGCCGCCGTCGAGCAAATCGCGAATCTCTACGGACTCAACGCCGGAGATTCAACCGCGCCCGCAGTGCGAATCCCGAGGCCGCCCCGCCCGGACCCCGAGGCCCGACTCACGGAACGGCCAGGAGTGTGGCCCATACTGAAAGATCCATACGCCACCCTTTGGCACGCGTCGGTCCTTAACCTCATGACGAACCCCGCTGCGCAGGCCGTCGTCTCCGAGTGGCGCGGATGGCCGCTCCCAATGGTGAAGCGCTTGGCTACCGGGCTGCTCGTCGGCTTCTTCGGCTTCGGTTGCTGGCCGGATGCCATCTCGATGCAACCGGCAGCGTTCTTCCGTGTTTTTCACCCCGAGCTACACCGCGACAGCGCAGGCGCGTTCTTCTGGCACTGGCACCACGTTCAGCTTCATGTCCGGTTTCGCAGCGGTGCCACATGGCGGGACCAGCGGCCGCTCTCGTGGATTTACGTTCCCACGATGAAAGAAATCGCGGTGGACGACGGCGCACACGCGCCGCTCGTCCTCGCATATTGGGGCCGCGACCCGGAGCAGCCGGGATACGGCACCCGCTGCGAGTGCATCATCGTCTGTGCGGGCGAGTGGGACGCAATCACCCTCGTCGTTCTCATGGACTGGATCGATGAAACCGGCATCCTCACCGTCCCGAAAGGGCTCGCAATTGTTGGCATCCGCAGCGAGGGCAGCGGAGGGACCGACGCCTTTTTACGATGGTATCCCCACTGGCACCCGCGAGCCGCCATTCTGCTCGCGGATGCCGACGCCACCGGAAGCAGTTGGTTTGAATCCACCGACCGCCGCCCATGCTTTGCGGAGC
>JAYSTZ010000805.1:0-5805 GCA_043719365.1 Verrucomicrobiaceae bacterium
GCCCGCAGCCCCGATGCAAAATGGAGCGCCAATTTCCGCGACCTAAACGCCGCCATCACGCGCATGACCACGCTCGCCCCCGGCGGCCGAATCACCCGCTCCGTGCTCGACGCCGAGATCGCCCGCCTCCGCAACGCATGGGCCGGAGCACCGAGCGCCTCGCCCGACGAAGCCATCCTCGCCGAAATCCTCGGCCCCGACGCGCTGGCAAAAACCGACCTCTTCGACCGCGCTCAGCTCGCCGCCGTAGTCCGCATCTGCCGCACGAGCGAAAGCGCCAGCGACGCCGGCCGCCGCCTCTTCGCCATTTCACGCGGAAAACGCAAAGTCACCAACGACGCAGACCGCCTGCGCAAATACCTCGCCCGTTTCGGGCTCGATTGGAAGAAGGTGCGCGAGTCCGCTGCTTGATGCAGGTAAATCGGAGGGCGTTTCCGGTAGCGCGGCTCTGTCCTTTTGCCGCTTGCGACCACCGTTTTGCACCTCGGCGCCCCCCTTTTGAGACCGCTTCTCAAAAAGCCGCCATCAGAGAAGAGCCTTTCGGAGATCGCCACGGGAAAAGTGTGCCACGCTTCCAAACGCACGCACACGTCCGGCCACTTTACAGAGAACGAGTGCGCCATTTCGTCCCTTTCTGGGCTGTCCCAGCCGTCAGGGTGCCGCCGAGGCACGTCAGGGCACCGGGCAGGTACGTCAGGGCGCTGCCGCGGTACGTCAGGGTGGTCCCGAGGTACGCGAGGCCATCGGCGAGGTACGAAAGGATGCCGCCGACGTACGCGAGGCACCCGGCGAGGTACGAAAGGGTGCCGCCGACGTACGAAAGGCAGCCGGGCAATTACGAAAGGACGCCGCCGACACTCGAAAAGTGCCCGCCGATGGTCAAAAGGGGCGCACCAAGGCGCTTGCGCAAAGTAGTCAGTCCCGACAAGTCGGGATCAAACCTTCGCCGTGTCGGGCAGGGTCCGCTCCGCAAAGCGACACAGCCCGCGAGATTCGGCGTTTTCATTGCTTGCCGCGTCGCGACGGCTAAAGCCGCTGACTACTTTCGCAAGCGTGCTACGTCGCGACGGTGGAGCGCAGTAGCGATTTATTACTTGGGAAAGATTGGTGCCAGTTGCGCGTAGAGTTCGCGCATTTGGGGGTCCATCGGCCTGCCTTCGCGCACGAAAGAATTGAGAATCGCAAAGCACTTGTTGAGGTGCTCGATCGCCTGTGGTTCGTCTTCGGATGCTCGATAGAACGAGAAAAGTTTGAAGTGCGAAACTGATACGGATCGCTCGGCCTGTGCAGAATCAGGATCGGCAGCAGCCAACGTTTCGCGGATTTGCAGGCACCGCTCAAAATACTGTAGGGCTTTCGATCTGTCTCCGTCGTGTCCACGGTGTACTAAAAAGTCTCCAAAGCGTTCCAAGCTCGATGACACATCCCGCGATGCCTCTGCCGAGTGCGGATTAGCCGCGAGCAACCGCTCATGGATAGCGAGGCTGCGCCCCAAAAGAACGTGCGCTTTCTGGTCATCTCCCGCCTGCCCTCGCTGGGTAAGAACGTCTGCAAGCGTAAGCAGACTGACCACTAAGTCCCGTTCAGCTCTTGCCGAGTGGCCGCTATCCACGAGCAACTGCTCCAATATTCTATGGCTCCGCTCGTAATAGCGGAGTGCTGTTTCTATATCGCCTGCCCGACCTCTCGTCATCAGGCAGTCGGCAAGTTTGCTCAGGTTTAGCGAGATGCCTCGTGCGATGTCTGCGGATTGCGGGTGACTCGCGAATATTTGCTCTAGCAAGCTCAGGCTGCGCTCGTAATGCCGCGACGCTCTCACGAGATCGCGCGGCTTGCCTCGCTGCACTAAGAAATCGGCAAGTTTGCTGAGACCCACCGATACGTCTCTGATGAACTCCAACGACTGGGGATAGAGCGCCAGTAAGCGCTCCACCAGCTCAAGGCTCCGGTGGCAATATTGAAACGCTTGCGCCTCGTCGCCGGGTTGCCCGCGTTGCATTAGAAGGTCACCAAGTTTGTTTAAAGTTACACTCAAATCTCGTGTGGCGAGCGGCGATTGTGGGGCTTCCTCCAGCAGCCTTAAGCCGATGGGCAGTGCTTGTTCCTCTAATGCAAGAATAGCACTTTGAAGGCCCCCCGCATCCACCCGCGCGTCTGCAAGTTTTGCCCATGCGAGTAAAAGTTCTCTGGAACTCTCAGCTTTTTCCCAATAGCGAATCGCCGCATTCGCCCACCGTTCACCTTCCTCCGTTTTTCCCGTGCGTATGAGATGAGTTGCGAGTTCGCGCATCCAGAGGGCTTGGATGTGGTCGGTGGCGTCGGCGATGCCTTGTTCGGTTTTGGCGGGGGCGAGGCGCTCCATGAGTTCGGCGATGCGGGCTTGGCGCTCGGCGGCGGTGTTGTATTCGCCGTCTTCGTGGGTGTCCTCATTGCGAGCGGTTAGCTCGGTGAAGACGGTGGGGCTGCGCTCCGGTGAGGTGAGGATGACGGTACCGCTGCGCCAGTCGGCAAAGTCCGGGGCGCGGCGGAGCAGGATTCCGAGGAGGTATTCGGCGACCCAGAGGATGACTGGGCAGCCGAGTGTGGGCCAGTCGCCGCGATGGAGGTTGAGGTTGCGGACGGCGGTGAGACTCGATTCGTTCTCGGGGGCGGAGAGTTCTAGGTCAGTGAGCTGGATGAGTTGTGCTCCAGATTGTGCGGTGTATTTTGCGGGAATCAGGAGGTCTTCGGTGCCGGCTGGGAGGGCGACTACGCTGGAGTTGCCTTTGAACTGCTCTGCTAAAAACTCGATGCACTGGTCTCGGTAGTCGACACGGTTGCAGACGGCGATGATGAGCGCGAATTTCCCGCTCGCACGGCGAATGAAGCGTGTGAGTTCTTGGACGCCAGGGTCATTGGCGGGATCTCCAGAGCTAGGCAAGCTTTGGAGCGAGGTCGCCATGACTGAAATTGTGCAGGTCGCGGATGACGGGGTTCACGTTGTAGCGAGGCTCGCCATTTGCATACTCATAGACGAGGAGTTGGTGAAGGAGGTCGCGCTTTATATCTTCCGGGAGGTCGTCGCGGAGGGAGTTTTGGATACCGCTGCGAAAAGTACGCAGCCAAGGCCAAAAGTTGCCGGGGATTTGGCGGGCGAGGCCGTGGCGGTAATCGCGCAGTGCGCCATCCACGGCGGCGCGGGTGATGGGGAGGGCGTCGCATTTATTCACGGCGGCGCGCATGAACATCATGAGGTGGCGAATATGCCCGCCGGTCTGGAGGCAAAGATATTCGCGGGTGGCGTCATCGTCAAAAAGCTCTGTGAGTTGGAGGCCCGCAACTTGGCAGCGTTTCTCGATGAGGCTTACGAGGCAGGCCATCCCTTCTGCCGTATCGGCGTGGAGCATGGGGACTGGGACTGGGACGTGGCCGAAAGCTTGCATGAGGGTGTTGAAGCGGGGGTGGTAGGCGAGGGCCATGGGAACGGTGTAGACGGTGTGTGCGGCGAGGTCGGTCATTTGCTCGCAGCCTTCGATGAAGAGGTCTTGGTGTTGGTCGGCGGGCAGCTTTTCGAGGCCGTCCACGATGATGACGAGGCCGGTGGCTTTGCCGTGGTCACGGAGAGCTTTAGTAGCGACTTTGAGCAAGTCGTCCACACCTTTGCGCAGGGTGGTGCGCTGTTCGTTGATGGCTTTGCGCAAGCGTTCACGGCTGCTCGGGTCGCCTTGCTTGATTTCGGTGGTGAGAGTTGCGAACCCTGCATCAAACCCAACTTCTTTGAGCGCGACGGAACTACCGAAGAACTGCTTTGTGTGATCCCAGAACTGCTGGAGGGCGACGTTTGTGGCGGAGAAGCCGGGGATATTGATATCCTTGAGCTGGCCATAGACTTGCGCGGCGATGAGGACGAGGAGGTCGGCGAGTTTGAGGTCGTTGGGGTCGAGGTGCTCATTCACGTCAAAGTAAATGACTTCGAAGCGGGGCTTTGAATCTGCACCAGCGGAGAGAATGGCCTTGAGGCGGAGAAGCTCGGTGCTTTTCCCTACGCCAATATGGCCAGTGAAGAGGCGGTGCATGGGCTTCATGGGGTCCGCACGCTGAAAGTCTTTCGCAAGTAACGGGGCGACGCCGCCGTGCCGTGCATCGTCGCAGTTCACGTTCCGCCCATCTTCAGGCGGAAGGGATTCATTCGGATCGCAGACGCGAAATAGTAGATCAAGCAGGTCGTCCATGTTGTATTATTCTCTCAGTTCGAAAGCCGCAGCGCAGTGTCATGGAGCAAGTAGGGAAAACATTCAAGGCACCTTTGCACCGTTGAGCGATTTCGCTTTCTGGGTCGCGCGAGGTAATGAATCTCCGCATTGACGAACTGCAAACCGTGAAGTTCTTATTACTTGCCGCGCCGGTTTTCATCGGCGCGGCACTTCCAAAACAAACAAACAAAACGAAAGGAATCCTCACATGACAGTTCAACCAACAGCCAGCATTCAGGACGTAAAGGACCGGGTACTCGAAACCCGTGCGGTACAGACAGACCTCGCCGATGTGTGGGTCTGGGACAGCGCCGCTCTTCCCGAATGGGATGAGTGGATCCGGCAGTTTGACACGACATCGCTGCTGCCCACGCCAAGCCTCGCGAAGAAAATCGCGCTGGCCACAGTCGCGGCTAACAATGCGAAGCAGGCGTATGACGGTGCGCTTTCCAATATCAAACTCACGGTGACGGTGGCCGTCTCGGGCCTGCGCGCAAAAGCCAAGCTCGACCGGACGCTGGATGATGTCGTGGAGGAGCTGAGTGCGCAGGGAAATACGCGCCCCACGATTTTGGAGGAGGCCGAAAATCTCGTGGACGCGTGGGAGGACTATAACGCGGTATGGACTCCGGGCTCGCCATTCTCGCTGACTGGGCTGATTGCGGAACTCGCTGCGCTGCCCGCGCTGGAGAAGGCATTCCGCCAGACGCGCTCGACTCTGCGCAAGGCGGAGAAGGCGCTGACGCGCCATGTGGCGGTGGTTGAGGACCGGTGCATGGCGTGGTACCAGGCGGCGACGGGCCGTTTCCTCGCCGGGACGGTGGAGGGCGACCTGATCCGCGCACGCATCCCGACGACTTCCGCGCCATCCGGTGCAGTGGCCCCGGCGACGCCGACGGGCCTTGTGCTGCAAGCGCTGGGAAGTGGCCGCGCATTTGGCGACATCCCGGACACGGCTGGGGCGACGGGCTATCGCTGGTATGTGAAGGCTCCGGGCTCGCCGGACTTTGTCTTCAAAGTGGAGACGCCTACGAGCGAGGCGCTGCTGCTCTCGCTGACGCTGGGTGCCAATGAAGTGCGTGTGACGGCGGTGAACTCGGGCGGTGAGAGTCTGCCCAGTTCGCCCGCGAGCTTAACCGTGACGTAGAGCGCTGGCTTTTCCGGAAAACAACACGCCCCGCTCTTGCGAAAGAGCGGGGCGTTTTTGTTTCGTAAAATCCCCTCACCTCACCACCCGAATGATCACGGGAGGAGAGACCTGGCCGCCGTCTTCGCCCATTTTCAGAAAGAACTGGCGCTCGCACGGTGCGGTGATTGGGGCGGCGGTGATGCTGAAGTCGCGCTCGGTCTGGCCTTCTACGATGAGCAGTCCGTTGAGGCCGATGTTGTCCACGAACGTGCCGTAGGGGAGGTTGCGGCCGCAGTCGTCGGTGCCGAATCCTACGCGCGCCGCGAAGTCGTGCCGGACAATTTTTACGCGGGCGGTGATGGTTTCGCCGGGGTGGATGGTGAACTCTTTTGCGCCGATGATCTCGGCGGTGACTTTTGCTTTTTCGCCGAGCTGAATATCGCC
>JAYSTZ010000806.1:0-5803 GCA_043719365.1 Verrucomicrobiaceae bacterium
TTGATACTGAACCTCCACATCGAATGCGCCCGCTTCCAGCGCGAGCAAATGATGAGCGCGCTTTCCGTTGGCGCTGGCTTGCACTAGCTTGAGCGTCGCCTCGGGATACGTGGCCTTCGTAAGCACGGCGGGATCGAACAGCAGCGGCAACTTCTGCCCTTTCTGCGCCTGCCAGTGAATTTTTGCAGTCGCGAATGCGAACTTCTCGTCCACGCGGACCTGCTGCGTCACAGTCTCAGCAAACGGCGCATCCTTCGGCGGTTCCTGCGCTGTGGCCGGTTGGGCAAATGACACGAGCCCTGCGAGGAGCAGCGCTGCAATCGCGGTTGGCCCGCTTGCGGCAGGCGGCGGTGTCGGCGGTGGTTCCTTCGGCGAACGGAGCAACCGGCGAATCGCAGGAATCGCGATGTGTATAATCGCGAACAATCCGGCGACGCCGAAGAAGCGCCCTGCGCCATTGTCCGAGCGCAACGCGGCCCATGCCAGCACGAGCCAGCCTACGAGCACGTAGCTTTTCCGTCCCGTCACCCAAGCGTAAAACCAGACGCCAAGTGCGAGGACTGCGAGCCATTCGGAGCCGGTGAAACTGAACGCCGATTCCTCGATTGGGAGATTGGAGACTTCCGCAGTGAGCGAAGTTCCTGGCTGTTGCACCGGCGCGAGGAATGATACTTCGCCGGGAGCGGTGCGGCTTTGGTTGTGGGAGATGTCCGCGAGTATGAACAGGGCAAAGCACGAGAGCGCAAACGCGACGCATCCCATGAAGAGAGCCGTCCCATGACGCGCCGTGGCTTTGTAAACATCCGGGCGCAACACCGAGCGCCAGACGGCGATGGCGAGAACGAGCAGCGCAATCGCTCCGAACAGCGCGGTGAATGCGCGTGAGCCGTCGTTTGCAAACATCCGCGCGATCCCTGCGAAGCCCGATGCATCCACCACGCCGCCGACCGGTGTGAGCGAGCCGCCGCGGTATCCGAGACGTTGCGCGGTGTCGGGTTCCAGCTTCCATTCTGCGAGCATCACCGGCGCGTTCACGGTCGGGGTCGTGACGCTCAACTGCCGTGCGTCTTTTGAGCGCGAGGCGAGCTTGAGTTTGATCGCCAACACGGCGTTCGGGTCCGTCTGCTGGGGGAGCGGGATGAGGTTCGCATTGTTGTCGGTGACTGGCACGACGTTCTTGTCGTTCACGGTCGCGGACCACAATTGCGTGTCAGCGGGGAGCACGATGCGGAAGTGTGCGTTACCGCGATTCTTCACAAAGTAGTGCGCGTCCGTGAGCACCTGGCCTTCCTTGGAAATCCGTGTAGTGAGCGATGCGCGGTCCACGACCTGGCTGATGGAATCTCCCTGCGCGAGCGGGCTGAGCTGGAGCTTCAAATCAAATGGTCGCGCGGCGTAGCGATAGGCGGCGAGGATGGGCGCATCGAACAAGAGACGATACTCCGGCGGGACTTCGCCGGTCTCCAGCGGTAGCAATCCGGGCGAGACGCTCACGGGCTTTACCTGAAATTGATACGCGCTGATGACGAGCGTGTGGCCTTGTTCGGACTGCGCATCGAGAGGCCGCGCGCCGGTGAATGCGAGCGTATCGCCCTGCGCCTTGAATGCGCGCTCATACGCCGCGAGTAGGGTATACGCTCCGGTAACCGGCGTGTGGAGCTGCACGATGAATCCACCTTCGGTCTTCTGCCAGTTGCGCACATCTTTTCCGGTGAACTCGACGTTTGAATACTCGTCCGACAGCTCAATTTTGAACGCGGAAACTGGCGAGCCCGAGACGACGTAATTGAGCACGCTGCTTCCGTAGGCCACGCCCTCGGCGATGGAGAAAAGATGGAACGCATCCGTCTGGATGGACTGCGGGAGCCGTTCCACGCGGAGGGTCGCCTGCCATGCGGCTTCGCTCAACCGGAATGCGGCCTGGATGCCGGAAATCTTGCGCGGGAAAAATGCAGTCGCGATTTCTGTGAGGGCCTGCGTGCGTGCCGCAGTGAGGCGGAATCCGGCGTCCGACGACACTGCGATGTGTCCGCGGACCGACTTTGCTTTTGTGACTTCCACTCGCGGCAGCACCCACTCGGCGGCACCGAGTGCTTTGTTCTGCTCGATGCGAAGCTGCACGACCTGCCGCCCGGAAACCGGCTGTCCGTAAACGATGCGCACTTCGGCTTCGGTCTCATCTACATCGCGCTGGAAGTAGTCGGTCATTCCCGCTGCCGTGAGTTTCGCGACGGCGTAGCCTTTTGGAATGCGAACGAGCAATTCGCGCAGTGGAGCCTCGCGGATATCAATCTCGATTTCGGCATCGATGCCGAGTTCGGTTTCGCCGTGGTGGTATGCGAGCACCTCGGAAACCGTGAGCTCCGGCAGGATTTGATCGGCTCCGATTCGCAGTGCGAAATCGGCACCTGAAAAACGGTAGGCGAACCGCTGCGCGCCGCCGGTTCGGAATGCCGCCTTGGTGGCGTCGGTTTCGGGAAATTGCTCGGGTGAGACTTGCGAGAGTCCTTTTGCCTGCACGACCTCCAGCCGCACCGCGCCGTCATTCACGATGCGGAAGTAGCCGGAAAAGCGCGTCGCATTTTCGGGACGCATCTCGATGGCGTCCACCGTCTGCGGGAACGCGCCAATCGGTGTCTGCGTTTGCACTTGCAGGGTGAACTGGTTTTTCTGCGGCTGGTTAAACTTCACGACCAGCTTGCGCTCTGCGGCGTTTGCGCCGGGCTCGACATTCCACGCTAGGACGTGTTCGCCAAGCACTCGCGTGACTTCACCTGCGCCGCGCAGAAGCACGGTCACGCTGCTAAGTTCGCCCTGCATGACTTTGAAGTCGAGCAGCGCGACCTGCCGCATGAGTCCAGGTCCGACGCTGATTTGCGAAAGCATTTCGGCGGCGTAAAAGAGACGTCCCTCGGCATCCGGCGGCGCGGATTTCCATGCGAGTTTCACCGCGCCGTCGGGCGGAAGAAAGCTCGTGAAATCATTCGCGGTGCGCTCGGGCTTTGCAGCTCCGAGGAACTCGAACTGCGTGTCTGCGGCAAGGCCTTGCAGCACGATTGGCTGAAGCGCGCTGGTCGCGACGCGGAAGTCCACTGCGTTCCAAGCACCGTTTTGCCGGACGGCGGCGTTGAACTTGAATGAAAGCGGATACTCGCCGGCTTTGTCGAAGATGAGCACATACCGTCCGCCGCCCGCGCTTACACGCCAGTCGGGGTGCTTCGGGATTTCCGTCAGCGCGATGCCGCCGGAGAGCAGCGCAATCGAGCCTCCGTTCGGATTGGTGACGCGGGCTGTCGCGGTCAGGACAAACGCGGCATTCTGTTCCGCAAGCTGGCCGCTGAGCTTGAAGTCACGCAGCACGACCTGGCGGGATTCCGGGTCACCGACGTTGATTTTCAGCGGCAGCGTGTATGCGCTTCCGTGAAATTGAAATGCGAGTGCCTCGGGTTCGTCGGGCTTTAATTCTCCGCGCATCGGCTCGGGTAGATACTTCACCTCCATCGGCAGAAGGCCCGCTGGCGCATCCAGGCGGACGTCGAGTTCCGCCGTGGACTCCACCCGCACGAATCCATTGAACAATCCCGGCTGCGGCGGTGTGAGTGTGAAACCTGCGACGGGCGATTTCCACGACTTCATATCGCGTTCGGCGACGACACTGACGAACAGTTGCGTGAGTGGTTTGTCCCCTTTCTTCGGGCGGAGAATGAGCGTGCGCGGTCCGCCTGGCTCCTGTCGGATGCCCCAGTCTTGCAGCGCTTCGCCGGTGACTTCCTTGATGTCGCCTTCACCCGCAATGGTCAGCGCGAACTCCTTTGGCTCGCCCTGCAGAATGTCGAGCGTCGCCTCGATTTGTGTGCGGATTTTTTCGCGCGAGACTTTGATCCATTGGCGGACGCTTGTGGAGTAGATGACTTTCTGCTCGCTGGTCGGCGCGCCGAATGTGCCTTCGATGGTGAGCTTCGCTTTTCCGTCGGCGACGCCGCCGTTGATGGAGAGGTCTTTTACCTCGGCGGCCTGTGCGAAGGCGAGGCACGGCGCGAGAAGGAGTGCGGCGAGTTTGTGGAGTTTCATAAGTTGTTTCGGTTCGAAAATGTGTGCGATGTCCCTTTTGTCCCTTAGGTCCTTTTTGTCCCATGAGCGCCTTGAAGGGACGAAAGAGACCAAAAGGACCGAAAGGACGGGATGTTGTCGGCGAGTGCAGTTTTCATCGGCCGGAAATTCTCTTGGCCTGCCGGATCATCCATTCGAGTTTTCCGGGCCGCGGGTCCGCACCGTAGATGGAGGGGATGCCGTTAATCATTCCGAGCAGACGGTCAGTGGTGACGTCGCCGGCGAACGGGCTCTGTGCCAGCCATTCGGAGAAGGCCGCCGCGGTTGCTGCGAGGCGCAGGCTGGTGCCCGATTGCTCCAGCGCCGGTGCGGGAGCGGTGAAAGGAACGGTCCATTCGTGCTCGCGGTAGTCACTTGTGCCGGGGACTTTGAAGCGGACGCGCACGGTGGCGATGTCGCCCTGTCCGCGCGGGTTCACTTCCACGGTGTAAAGCGCGTTGCCGGATTCTGCCGCGCCGATTTCTGCGGCATCGACGGTGTTGTCGCGGAACTGCTCTTTTTTGAGCTGATGCTTCGCGTAGCCGAGCTGGCGATACGAGGTCACGCGCTTGGGATTAAACTCCACCTGCACCTTCACGTCGGACGCCGCCACGCGCAGCGCTCCGGCGAGTTGTCCGGCAAATTCCGTCGCTGCCGCTTCGGGTGTGTTGATGAAGCCGTAGCGCCCGTCGCCATTGCGCGAAAGCTGTTCGAGCAAGTCGTCGTTGTAGCCTTCCCAGCCGACTCCGAAGCAGTCAAACGCGACGCCTTGTTTGCGGTGCGACTCCACTTTTTGCTTGAGCGTTTCGGGGTTCACGTTGCCGAGATTTGCAGCGCCGTCGGTGAGCAGGACGACGCGATTCACACTGCCGACCTGGTAATGCTTCAGCGCGGTCTGGTAGCCGAGGTCCATCGCAGCACCGAGGTCCGTGCCTCCTTGCGGTGTGATCTCGCCGACGCGATTTGTGAACTCGGCAGCCTTGTCACCGGTGACGCCGTCGGCCCACAGGCGCGGCGTGCGTGAGAATGTGATGATGCTCAGCTTGTCCTGCGGCTGGAGTTGCTTCGAGAGCACGGACAGCGATTCCTTCAAAATGCGCACACGGTCGGCGCGTTCCATCGAGCCGGAATTGTCGAGCAGCAGCACGAGGTTCAGCGGACGTCCGGGCTGACGTCCGGCGGCGGCGGTCTTCACGGAGATGCGGAGCAAATCGCGATTGTGCGCAAACGGATACCGCGCTCGTTCCGAGGCAAACGCAAGCGGCGCACCAGCGGCGGGCTCCGGGTCGCGGTAGTCGAGCGCATTGATGAACTCCTCGGTGCGGACCGAGGACGGCTCGGGCAGCGCGCCTTTTTCCAGGCTCACTCCCGCGAGCTTGAAGGACACGTCGCTGACATTGAGCGAGAAAGTGGAGAACGCATTCTCGGTAGTCGCTACTTCCGGTTGCGGCACGGGTGGCGGCTCGGCTGTCTTTGGTGGCGCAGGTGGCTCGGCTGCGGGCTGCGGGGTTGCAATTGCCGGCTTCGCGGGTGTTGCGGATGCGGGCGCTTGCGGCACTGGCGGGGTCGTGGGCGCAAGTTGCGCCTGCACCTGGGCGAGCTTCTCCAATTCCTCGCCTCGCTCCTTTGTTGATGGGCGTTTGGAGTCCTTCTTTTTTACCGCGTCCTCGGGTTTTGCTCCGCCTGCGGGTTTGCCGTCGATGGCAAGTCCCGA
>JAYSTZ010000807.1:0-5796 GCA_043719365.1 Verrucomicrobiaceae bacterium
CGGGCTTCATCCGCAAGAAGCCCGTGCCGCTGGTGAAGTGCGAGACCGTCGATCTCGAGGTGCCGGCGGATGTGGACATCGTCCTCGAGGGCTACGTGCAGCCCGGCGAGACTAGGCCCGAGGGACCGTTCGGCGATCACACGGGATTTTACACGCCCGTGGACGATTACCCCGTCTTTCACATCAGCGCCATCACACACCGGAAGAAGCCCGTGTATCCTTGCACCATCGTGGGCATTCCGCCGATGGAGGATTTCTACATGGGCACGGCGAGCGTCCGGATTTTCCTGCCGGTTTTCCAGATGAACTTCCCCGAGATCATCGACATCGCGCTGCCCGCCGAGGGGACGTTTCACAACCTCGTCTTCGTCAGCATCCGCAAGCAATACGCGTGGCAGGCCTACAAAATCATGCACGGTTTGTGGGGCATGGGGCAGATGATGTTCGCGAAATACATCGTGGTCGTGGACGACGATTGCGACGTGCACAACACGAGCGAGGTGCTCTTCCGCATGTGCGCGAACACCGACCCGCAGCGCGACACAACGTTCATCAAGAACCCCGCCGATGCGCTCGACCACGGCCCGACGATTCCGTGTCTCGGCACGCACATGGGCATCGACGCCACACGCAAACTGGCGTCCGAAGGCTACACGCGCACGTGGCCCGACATGCTCAAAATGGACGCCGGCGTGAAGGCGCGAGTCGAGGCCTTGATGCGGGCGCTTTAGAACTACGCCCGATTGAGCCGGTAGCGATAGTCGCGAAACGCGCCGGGATTTCCCTGCTCTCCGGCCTCGGCGGCGTGGAGAATATTCACTATTTCCCGGGCGGTGACGTAGTGAAAGTGGAACGTCTCGTCGTTCTTCGCGCGCTCTGCGAGGTGGCGGTGAAATGCGCGCATGGGCTCGCCGAGCAACGTGACGCTGTTGCGCTCGATGGCTCCGTGGGTGTGGAGCTTCACGAAGAGCCAGTCGGGACGTCCGGCGACGTGAATGTGGGTCTTTTCCCAAAGTCGGAGGCGCTGTGCGGTAGGAGGATTGATGCCGGTAAGGTCGCTGTTTTCGATGCGCGGGATGATACCGAATTTGCGCCGCTGCCAGTTGAGGCAGAGGGGGCCCTGTACGCATAGCAGCGCATCGCCGTGCGGTGGCGTGATCCCGGCGGGCGTGCCGGTTTCGTGGGAGCGAGCCTTGCCGTCTTCGCGGGCGTAGTAGAGCGAATTGATTGTGCGGACCTGGCACGGACTCGGAGCGCTCGGGAGAGTGAGGTCGGCGTAGCATCCGGTGTCGCGTAGGATGGGAAGCTCGTCAGGTACGCCGCAGCCTTTGCCATCGGGATGCGAGTGGTCGAGCGCCCAATTGCCATGGATGAATCCGTATCGCACGTCGCCCTTCGCATCGCGGGAAAGCAAGCCGAGCGAGGACAGACGCTCTTTTCCCGCGATCAAAGTGGCGCGCAGATTCTCCTCAGTATCGTTGTCGTGATGAAGATGGATCTCGGCCTCGCCGCCCGTGCTGTGGCAGAGGTCGGCGAGGCGACCGCAGACATCCGTGTCCCACTGCTCGATGGGGTAAAAGAACGTGTGCCTCGGCGGTATCTCATCGCTGTCACGGAAGTCCGCGCACATCGCAGCGTGTTCCTTTTGCCAATGCGCGACACGGGCAAGCGCCGTTGTTTTATCGGCGTGATGAAAGGGCTCGTAGTGATCGCAAACGGCGATGAGGACATGCCGTGCGCCGGGCGGCGGCGCAGTTCGCTTGCGGAAAATCCACGAGCCGAGCCAGCGGTCGAGCCCTCTAAGCATTCTTCGCCTCCTCGAACTTCGCCCGCCAGAAATCTAGCCGCTCTTTCACTCGCTTTTCGTATCCGTTTTCCGTGGGCTCGTAGTAGCGTCGGCCTTCGGGAAGATAAGCCTGCGGGATGTATGCGCCTTCGGCGGCGTGGCTGTATTGGTAGTCGGCGCGGCCTTTGCCCGTGCTGCGGAGGTGCGAGGGGACGGCCAGGGTGACGCCTTCTTTCACCTCGGCCATCGCGGCGTCGATGCCAGCGTAGGCGCGGTTGGATTTTGGCGCTGTGGCCAAATAGACGGCGGCGTGGGCGAGGGTGATTCGTGCTTCGGGCATCCCGATGAACTGGACGGCTTGCTGCGCAGCGACGGCGATGGGGAGTCCCATTTGGTCGGCCATCCCGATGTCTTCGCTGGCGAGAATCACCAGCCTCCGGGCGATAAATCGAATGTCTTCTCCCGCATAGAGCATCTTCGCCAGCCAGTAGAGGGCGGCGTCGGGGTCGGAGCCGCGCACGCTCTTTATAAATGCGCTGATCGTGTCGTAGTGGCCGTCGCCGGTGGCGTCATAGACGACGGCTTTTTTCTGGATGCTCTCCTCGGCGGCTGCGCGGGTAAATTGCACGACGCCGTGCGCATCGGGCGCGGTGGTGAGGATGCCAATTTCCAGTGCGTTGAGTGCCTTGCGCGCATCGCCATCGGCGATGATGGCGAGGTGCGCGAGTGCTTCATCCGTGGCTACGGCGCGCTGATTCCCGAGGCCGCGCTCTTTGTCCCCAAGCGCGCGGCGGAGAACGCTCTCGATGCTCGCGGGGGTGAGTGGCTCTAGCTGGAATACTTGCGAGCGGGAGACGAGCGCGCTGTTGACGTAAAAGAACGGGTTTTCTGTAGTGGCCCCGATGAGGCGCACGGTGCCGCGCTCGACATCGGGGAGCAGCACGTCTTGCTGCGCTTTATTCCAGCGATGGATTTCATCGACGAACAGGATCGTCTTTTGTCCCGTGTTCGCGAGCCGGTTGTGTGATGATGCGACCACGCGCCGGAGGTCGGCCACGCTGCTTTCGACTCCGCTAAGCGACTCGAAGCGACTCTTGGTCGCGTTGGCGATAATCTGAGCGAGGGTGGTCTTGCCGGTGCCGGGCGGTCCGTGGAGGATGATGCTGGAAATGCGGTCGGCCTCGATGGCTCGGCGGAGGAGTTTGCCGGGGCCGAGGATGTGTTCTTGGCCGCTGTATTCATCAAGGGTGCGCGGGCGCATCCGTTCGGCGAGCGGTGCGACTGACGGCCTTTCCACCGGTGGCGTGCTGAAGAAATCGTCCGCCATAAGCTTTTTAGATGTCGAACGACTCCGCGCCCGCTCCGCTTTTCAGCATCGTCTCGATGGTGACGCTTTCGAGCAGCGCGGTCATCCGGATCCGCACATCGCGCATCACGAGGCGCAGCGCGCATGTGCGCTGGTCGGGGCAGGAGCAAGGCTCGCAGGGTTTTTCCGCAGCGCAGGCGACCGGGGCCGTTGGTCCGTCAAAGATCGTGATGATTTCGCCGAGGCTGATGTCCGCAGGGTTGCGCAAAAGCGTGTAGCCCCCGCCGACGCCGCGCTTGCTGGCGAGAATGCCGGAGCGCCGGAGCGAGAGGAGGATTTGCTCGAGAAATTTAATGGGGATCTTTTCGCCCGTCGCAAGCTCGTGGATGGACCACGATTTTCCCGGATGGCGGGAAATGGCCACGAGAGCGCGGAGGGCGTATTCAGCTTTCTTGGATAACCGCATTAGCGTCCCAGCGGCCCACCGGGATTTTCCTCATACATGCGGAGATGAGGGCTGGAGTCTCCGTCATACGTCCGCGAGCTGCCGCGATGCTTGCTCGCGCAGGCACCGAGCGTGGAGAAAAGGAGGGCGAGCAATAGAAGGCTAAGGGCTTTCATAAGGCGGCACGCTAAAGGGCGCGCGGCGGGATTGCGAGGATGCAGTTACGGCCAATCGGCTAAAGCCCGAGCCGCTGGAAGGTGTCCTCGACCCACCGAAAGTGATGTTCCAATGTACAAAGGCTGGCGATTTCGGCGGCGGGGATTTTGTCGGTGATTGCGCTTTCGAGCAGCAGGTTTTCTTGCAGCGACTGCGTGCCGGCCCAGGTCGCCATGGCGGCGCGCTGGACCGCCTCGTAAGCGGTTTTGCGTTCCAAGCCGCGCTCCGTGAGCTTCAGCAGGATGGTCTGCGAATGGTAGAGGCCCTTGGTGATTTCGAGGTTCCGCATCATGTTGGCCGGATAGACGATCAGGCGATCCACGAGCTTCTTCACGGAGACCAGCATGCTGTTCATGAGGATGCACGAGTCAGGAAAAATGACACGTTCGACCGAACTGTGGCTGATGTCCCGTTCGTGCCAAAGCGCGACGTTCTCCAGCGCTGCCATCGCGTTGCTGCGGACAAGCCGGGCCTGTCCGCTAAGCTTCTCGCCGGTGATCGGGTTGCGCTTGTGCGGCATCGCGCTGCTGCCTTTCTGGCCCACGGAAAAATACTCCTCCACTTCGAGAACTTCGGTCCGTTGAAGGTGCCGGAATTCCGTCGCCCAGCGATCGATGCTCGATGCGATGACGGCGAGAACCGTGTGAAACTCTGCGTGCCGATCGCGTTGGAGGACTTGTGTGGATAGTGTCGCCGCAGTGAGGCCGAGACGTTCGCAGACAAGCTGCTCCACTTTCGGATCGAGATGCGCGTGTGTGCCGACTGCACCGCTCAATTTACCGACGCGGATGCGCGGCTGCACTTGCTCGAAGCGCTCCAGTGCGCGGCTGAATTCATCATACATCAGCGCGAGCTTGAGCCCGAAGGTGACGGGCTCGGCGTGGATGCCGTGGCTGCGGCCAATCATCGGGGTGAGCTTAAACTCCTTCGCGCGGCGGGCGATGACTTCGCGGAGTTCGCGGAGGTTTTGCAGGATGATGTCACTGGCCTGCGCGGTCTGCACGGCGAGCGTCGTGTCGAGCACGTCGCTGCTCGTCATGCCCTGGTGCATCCAGCGGCAGGCGGGGCCCACGTAGCTGGCGACGTTTTCGAGGAATGCGATGACGTCGTGGTTCGTGCGGCGTTCGATCTCTTCGATCTCGGCGAGGACAAACTTCCCCTTCTCGCGAATCGTCCGTGCGTCTTCGAGCGGGATATGGCCGAGTTCGGCCTGCGCCTCGCAGGCGAGCGTCTCGATCTCCAGCCAGATTTCGTATTTGCGTTGGTCGGCCCAGATGGCGCCCATCTCGGGCAATGTATAACGTGCGATCATGATTTGAAAAAGGGCGCGGAACATGTTCCGCGAATCTCCACTCGGCAAGCGAAAGCGCGTTTTTCGGATTGCGTCCTTCTATTGCAGGTTACTTTTGCAAAATCAGTTTCCGCAGTTTTCAGACCGCCCGGCACCTGCGTAATCTGCGGCCACACCACGATGTCCGACTACGCCGTTAAGAAAACCAACATCCTCCGCCGCCTCATTCCGTTTGGGCTTGGCGAGATCAAGCCGCAGCATATCCGCGAGACGCTCAAGGTCGTCTGGAAAAACCGCGACAACCTGCCGTATGCGTACGACGTCATCACGAAGGGCGTGTGCGACGGCTGCGCGCTGGGCGTGGCGGGGCTGTACGACTGGACCATCAAGGGCCCGCACATCTGCCTCACGCGGCTGAATCTCCTTCGCCTCAACACGATGCCCGCGCTCGACCACCGGTTGCTCGCCGACGTGGAGCCGCTGAAGAAACTCCGCAACGACGAACTCCGCGAAATGGGACGGCTCGCGTACCCGATGCTGCGCGAGCGTGGCGAAAAGGGCTTTCGACGCATCTCGTGGGATGAAGCAAACGAGCGCATGGCCCGCCGAATCCGCGCCGCTGAGCCGAAGCGCACCGCCTTTTTCATCACGTCCCGCGGCGTCACGAACGAGATCTATTACATGGCGCAAAAAGTCGCGCGCTTCCTCGGCACGAACCACATCGACAACGCCGCGCGCCTTTGCCACAGCCC
>JAYSTZ010000808.1:0-2519 GCA_043719365.1 Verrucomicrobiaceae bacterium
GGCCGCAACTCCGACAACACGCTCATCCAAAAAGCATTCGGCTGGGAGCCAAACATCAAGCTGCGCGCCGGGCTGGAGAAGACTTACGCGTGGATCTACGATGAAGTGATGCACTGCCAGAAAACCGGCAAAGCGAGCATCGTCAACGTAGCGTAAGGGTCCGGAAAATCGTTTACTTCCCCACCCCTGCCGCTCGCAGTGCTGCGTCATGCACGGCGATGTCGTGGGCAGCGTCCCTGGCGAGTTTCTTTTCGCCTCGGATGACCTGGGCGAGGTCGCGGAATTCGCCTGCGTATCGGTCGGCGGGGACTTTCAGCGCGAGCGGCGTTTCGCCTTTTGCAAACTCCCCGCGTGGCTCCGTGAGGCGCAGCGTTCCTTTGCCGGATTCGAGCGGCTGGATTTCCATCGCGCCCTTCGTGCCGACGACGGAAAAACGGCGGTGCGGAGTGCCAAATGGATCACCGTGATTGCACCGCAGCGTGACGGTGGCGCGGGCGTATTCCAGCACGGCGAGCTGGTTATCCGCGAAGCCATTTGCACGCGTGCTTTTTGAAAATGAATGCACCGCTGCGGGCTTGCCTAGCAACGTCACGACGGCATCGACGATGTGACACGCCAGCTCAAACATCCCGCCGCCGGGATACTCGCGCATCTTGTCGAGCTGCGAATCGGCGAGCAGTTTGCCCATGCTCGCGTCGATCTCCGTGATGTCGCCGAGCCACCCTTCGCGAGCAGCGCGGAAGAGCAGCTCAAACGCCGGATTGTAGCGCAGCATGTAGCCCATCTGCACCGTGAGCCCGCGCTGCTCCGCCTCATTGCGCAACGTGCGAAACTCCGCGTGGTCCGCCGCGCCGGGCTTATCGAGATGCACATGTTTGCCCGCCCGAATCGCCGCCAGCGCCGCACGCGGAGAATCGGCCAGCGTCGTCTCCACGACCACGGCGCGGATGCCTTTATCCGCAAGCAACTCCGCCTCCGTCCGCCAAGCGAGGCCGGTGAAAGCAGCCGCCTTCTCCGCAGCAGCGCGGCGTTTTTCATCCCCCTCCGCGATCCCCGTGACTTCGTAAATATCCGTCAGCGAGCGGACGGCTTCCATCTTCCCCGCAGCGTGCGAATGCGCAGTGCCAAGCTGCGCAATGCGGATGCGCGGTAGCTCCTCAGCAGCGCGAGCAAATGTGACGGCAGCGGTCGTGGCGAGAAATTGGCGGCGGTTCATGGGTGTGAATGGTTGCGGAAAAACGGCCACTCCGCCAGCGGCGGTTCGCGGTGGCGTTCTTGCTCGAAGTTCCCCTTCCGCCCGCTCGCCAGCAACGCCGCGATGTCGGCGTGTTCTGCGGACATTCGCGGGTCTTTCAAAAGTCGCACCAGCCGTGCTCGCTCATCGTTCGTGAGTTCCACAGAAGCCTCGTCCGCCGTGTAGTGCATGTGGTGCGAGCGAATGGGAATGTCGGTCTGCTGCCGCAAATCGCGCAGGATGTCGTAGCCCGCCGCATCCGTGTCGCCGTGATGGAAAAACTCCAGTGCCGGATGCGCCCCATGAAGTCGCCGGAGCAACTCCACAGTCGCCGCGTTCGGAAAGCTGCTCCACACGAGCAGCGTGCCGGATTGCAGCCGTGCGAGTTCAAGGAATGGCGCTTTGTTTTCCACGATGAGACACCGTGTAGCCGTCGTTTCCAGCCGCGACGCGCAAGCGATGTCCTCGGCGGAAATCGCGGACGCATCCGCAAGCTGGCCCGCGTCCAGTGCGAGACTGCCATTCGTCCACAGCCGCAGCGGGCCGTGGAAAGTCGCGACACGCGGCATGGGCAAAAGTCCGTGCGCCTCAAAGCTCCGCACTTCGCCACCCGTCGCCTCAGCGAGCAGCAGTTCGAGCGAAACTTGCCAGCGTTCCAGCCGCTTCGAGTCGCCCGTGATGTCGTAGCTCGCGTAGCGGACAAGCCGCTCGCCACGCCACGCCAGCAGACGAGCCGCGAACTCCAGCATCCGTCCGCCGCGTGATATTTGGCTCATGCGAAAAGGCTCCATCCCTAGCCATTGCATCGCCCTCTCCGCTCGCCGCTCGCAAAACTCTTTCCAGCTCACGCACCATCGTTCCGGCACGCTCCACGCCTCCGCTTCGCTAAAAAGCGCCGCCCAGCTTGCACGTCGCGCCGTCGGGGATTCGCGCCCGATCCATTCGTAAAACTCGCGCTCTTTCGCGGGCGAAAGTCGCACCTTGGCAAAGTGCCGCGTATCTCGCTTGTGGATCGGCTGAAGGCTCAACACGCCAGCCGCCGCCGCCGTCTTCAACTCACCCTCCGCAAGCTCCCGCCGCTCACCCTCCGCGCAGCCTGCACCCGCAAGCAGCGCCTCGTAGCCGGGCTGGATGTCGCGGCTCCCCGCACCATATTTGCCAGCGGCGGAAGACTCGTAAATCTCCGCGAGTCTCAGCAGCACATTACTCCGCAGCTTCATACTGCAAGAGCGACGTGTGAGTGCCGCGAGGCTTTGGAGTGCGGGGGCTTGACCCCGCTTTTCCT
>JAYSTZ010000809.1:0-2517 GCA_043719365.1 Verrucomicrobiaceae bacterium
GAAATTCTGCCGGAAGAGTCGGACGGCTTGTCCGGTAACTCAGTGCGCTACGATAATCACTCAAAGGGGCGCAATAAACCGGTGGAAGTCGTTTCACCAAGTAAATCGGCGCTTGCACAATATGCGCGCTTTGCGAAGAAAAACACGAAATTGGCCGACACTCTTTCGTTTCTGGATTCGGTTATCGCAATGGTCGCGGCACCGGCAGTCTTTGATCCGATACCTCGCGCGATGCGGGACCATCAGCGGGCAAGCGAGAAACAGTTGGCGAGAAATGGGTTTAATATCTCGCCCGCGCTGAACGCTCTGTATGTGATTACGCGTGGGCCCTCAAAGAATGGAAAACCGACCTTCGTTCGTGTCGATAAAACGGGGACTGCTGAGCGTATTCTGAACCGCATCAAGCAACTACCGGACGAAGCATTTTCTGGCTTTAAGTTCGATAACACTGAGTCAGGTGATGTGATGTTCGGCTTTACGATAAAAGGAACTGATGGAGCTATCTACGCAAAGATACTATCGGACGGGACGCTTCGTGCGCTCGCAATCTTCACCGCGCTCGAAACGTCGCCAGAAGGGCGAAGGCTTATTCTCGAGGAATTCGACAACGGGGTTCATCCGAGCCGCGTGTCGGTTTTAACCGATGCCATTTTTGACTGCGCCAAAAGGAACTCCCTCCACGTTATCGCGACGACCCACAATCCCGCTGCACTCAACGCGCTTACATCAGAGCAACTCGGCTCGGTGCTCCTTGCTATCTACGACTCGGGGACACGAAACGCGAAGCTCCTGCCTTTGACCGAATTGCCGGGATACATCGATTTCGTGGAGCAAGGACGCCTCGGAGACCTCGTCACCCAGAGGGTTTACGAGGAACATCTCGTCCCAAACTACGAAAAACGGCGTATAGACGAGATGCAGGCCGTGTTCGCCGATTTGCCATGACGACAATTTTTGTGGTCGATACCAGCTATCTAACGGAGTTCGCAAATTGCGATGGTTTTTGCGTGCCAGTCGCCGTGAAAGAGGTTCGCAAGCGATTTGCGAGAGAAACGGCGCGCGGTTCACGATTCTTTGTTCCACTTCCTTGCATCTTTGAACTCGGAAATCACATCGCCGATGTGAAGCACAATGCTCGGCGCACAGCTTTGGCAGAGTGGCTCGTCAAAATCGTAACGCAATCGCTCGACGAACGGCGTCCGTTCCACATCACTCCATCGGGAAACCCAAATGACGTGCTGCCTGAATTGTTGAAAAGATTTGCGACGCTTGCATCGAAGAGGTCGGTCGGGTTGGTGGACTCGTTTACGATATCCGAGGCCGAACGGCTAAAGAGGGAATACGCCCAAATGAAAGTCCGGATTCACATCTGGACAAACGACCGTCCACTTAAAGACAACGAGCCCGACGAGGAATCGAATCCGTATCTATGGAAGTCAGACGGAACTCCTGCGTAATCGTCGAACTGAAATAGCACCGGATTGCGAGGACTGAGTTCGGTGAAGTTTTGTTTTGGCCCAAAGACATCCGGCTGTATCTGCTTACCACTCACGAACCCATGAACCCGCTTTTCACTCGTCGCTCTGCTCTTCAGTCTCTCGCCTGTGGTTTTGGCCATCTTGCGCTTGCCGGACTGGCTGGGCAGCGGGCGGTGGCTACGGGGAATCCGCTGGCTCCGCGGCAGCCGCACTTTTTGCCGAAGGCGAAACGGGTGATCTTTCTGTTTATGCAGGGCGGGGTGTCGCATGTGGATTCGTGGGACTACAAGCCGCGACTCGTCGCGGATGATGGGAAGATGATGCATTTCGACGATGCTCGGACGATTGCGAAGACGGGGAAGGGCGCGACTCAGCGGGTGATGAAACCGCTTTGGGAGTACAAGCAGCGGGGGCAGTCGGGGCTTTGGGCGAGCGAGCTTTTTCCGCACATGGCGGCTCATGCGGATGACCTTTGCGTGATGCGCTCGATGCACACGGAGGGCGTGGCGCATGGTCCGGCGACGCTGTTTTTACACACGGGGACGACGAACTTTATCCGGCCTTCGATGGGTGCCTGGGTGAACTACGGGCTCGGCACGGAGAACGAGAATCTGCCGGGCTTCGTGAGTATTTCGCCGAGCCTCGGAAATGGAGGTCCGCGCAATTATGGTAACGCATTTTTGCCTGCGGTGTTTCAAGGCACGGCGCTCGGGCGGAGCGGTGTTTCGGCGAAGGAGACGGCGTTTAGGAATCTCGCCGCAACGCGGTTGGCGGATGATGCGGAGCGGCAGTTCGACCTTCTCCGCGAATTGAACGCCGAGCAACTCCGCGCAAAGCCCGGCGACACGGAACTTGAGGCGGTGATCGCGAGCTACGAACTCGCCTGGCGCATGCAGAGTCGTGCGCCGGATGTGGTGAATCTGGCAGGTGAAAGCGACGCTACAAAGTCGCTCTATGGAATCGGCGAAAAGGACACGGACAACTACGGGCGTCAGTGCCTGATGGCGCGGCGGCTTTGCGAAGCGGGTGTGCGTTATGT
>JAYSTZ010000810.1:0-2517 GCA_043719365.1 Verrucomicrobiaceae bacterium
GACTCCTTTATAAATCGGACATGGGAGTGATGCTCGAAGGAGGGACCAAAATGGATGCATACGTCCGGCTGGTTCGCCCGGATGGAAAGGTCGATCTCAGTCTCGATCTCGCGCATTACAAAGAACGCATCGCGCCGCTCACGGATAGAATTCTCGAAGTGCTGAAAGCGAATGAAGGCAAGCTGGCGATGAACGATCGCAGTAGCCCCGGCGAAGTATTTTCGAAGTTTGGAACGAGCAAGAAGGCGTTCAAGCAAGCAGTCGGCGCACTTTATAAAATGAGGCGCATTCAAATGACTGAGGACGGAATCGAATTGCTGCCGGAACCTCCGAAGCAAAAGGCGACGGCACCGCGCGGGCGTGGCCGATAGTTGCGAATAGAAAAACCAAAGCACACCGCGCTTTCCGGGTGGTATAGCCCGGAATCATCCAATCAACACACAAACAATCCCATGAAAACCACTCTCATTACACTCGCAACGCTCGTCGCAAGCTTCGCCTTCGCTGGAGAGCAGAACCTCTTTAACGGCAAGGACCTTTCCAACTGGGAAGGTAACGAAAAGCTCTGGTCCGTCCAGGACGGCACAATCACCGGCAAGACTGGCAGCGAGGGTGACACCAAGATCAATCACAACACTTTCCTCGTTTGGAAAGGCGGAAACGTTTCCGATTTCGAGTTGACGTTCAAGTATCGCATCGAGAAGGGCAACAGCGGCGTGCAATACCGCTCCAAGCTGAAAAACCCCGGCGCATTTGGCCCGGTCGTCGGCGGCTACCAGGCTGATTTCGAGGCTGGCACCACCTACAGCGGCATTCTTTACGAGGAGCAGGGTCGCGGCATCCTTGCACAGCGCGGCCAGCAGACAAAAATCACCACAGACGCGGACGGCAAGAAGCCCAAAGTCGAAGTTACCGGAAGTGTCGGCGACTCGAAGGAAATCCAAGCCTCGATCAAGAGTGAGGATTGGAACGACTACAAAATCGTGGCGAAGGGAAACCACCTCCAGCATTTCATCAATGGCAAAGCGACCGTCGATGTGACCGATGAGCACAGCGGCGCTGCGAAAGAGGGAATCCTCGCGCTGCAAATCCACGCCGGCCCGGCGATGGTCGTGCAGTTCAAGGATCTGATCCTGAAGACCGACAAATAACGCACGAAGCATTTTCGCAAACGGCCATGGAACTTCGGTTCCATGGCCGTTTTGTTTTGGACGCGAATCGCTGTCGATACAGCAAAGAAAACCCGTGCGGGCGGACTTGTCAGCTTGATGAAATCTCCACTGCATTTCGCCGGCCCGACCACATGCGCTCGCAGAGCGGCGTTCACACTGGTCGAAGTGCTCGTTGTCATCGTCATCATCGCAGTTCTCGCTGCGTTCGCATTTCCATCCCTGCGCTCCATGATGCGGAATGGCGACCAGACAGCGGGGCTTAGCAACATGAGACAAATCGGTGCGGCGTTTGTGATCTATGCAAGCGAGCACGACTCGCAGTTGCCCAATCCTGCGCAGCGCAAGCCGACGCTGAGCTGGCCGAAGGCGCTCGGTCCCTACCTCAAAGATGTGCGAGTGTTTGCCGCCCCCGGAAAGCAGGATAATTACATCAAGCGAAAAGTCGATCCCCTCAGCGAGCAGCCGAACAACACGAGCTTCATCATGAACGGATTCAACGACATCGGAACCTGGAAAAATCCAAACGGCGAAGTGCGATTGATCAATGTTTCTGTTCCTTCGGATACACTGCTGCTCGGGATGCAAAAATCGGGGAGCCGCCATTTCTACATGGATTTCCTGGAGCCGCCCCACGGCAATGCAAAGGACCTGCTGGATTTGAGAGCCTACGGCGAAGGTTCCAACTATCTTTTCGTGGACGGTTCCTCGCGATTCATCAGCGCGAAAGACTATCGGGATGAACTGTGGCTCGCCGATAAAGCCTACATAATCCCGCAGATGTAGGCGGAGATTTTGGGAAGCCTGTGCTGTTGGGCTCGCGAACCTTTCAGCGTTATTGTTTGCTGCGGGCCGTGCAGCTGCATAAACACCCGAGTATGATCTGGGTTGCCCCATCAGAAAAAGACACCAACAACGCCGCGCTGGAAAAGCGCCTCTGGGACGCTGCTGACCAGTTCCGCGCGAACTCCGGCCTCAAGTCCCAGGAATACTCCGCCCCCGTCCTCGGCCTCATCTTCCTGCGCTTCGCCGAAGTCCGCTTCGCCGCGCAGCGCGCCAAGCTGGAAAAGGCCAGCGCCTCCGCCCGCCGTGGCACCCGCGTGGATGAACCCGCCGCCTACCACGCCGAAGGCATCCTGTATCTGCCCGCCGAGGCGCGGTTCGATTACCTGCTCAACCGCCCCGAAGCCGAGAACATCGGCGCGAAGGTCAACGCCGCCATGCGCGACATCGAGAAGCACAACCCGCAGCTCGCCGGCGTCCTGCCCAAGACCTACAACCTCTTCACCAGCACCCTCCTCAAGGAACTGCTCAAACGCGTCTCCGAGATTCCCGCCTCGCTCGACTA
>JAYSTZ010000082.1:0-4642 GCA_043719365.1 Verrucomicrobiaceae bacterium
AAGTAGGGGCTCGATCCGTTTCGTTGCGGCTCATCGAAGTCATCAAACGGCTGGTCAGGATTCTTCAGCCGCTCATCATCCAGCACAAACCCCTTCACAATATACTCCCGCAACCGCTGCGTCGCCCAGATGCGAAACTGCGTGCCCCGCAGCGACTTCACCCGGTATCCCACGGAAATAATCACATCCAAGTTGTAGTGCTGCGTCCCGTAGGATTTGCCATCGGCGGCAGTTATCCGGAATTTCCGGATAACTGAATCCTCGGCCAATTCACCCTCATCAAAGATATTCTGAATGTGCTCGTTGATGGTGCGGACATCCTTGCCAAACAGCTCCGCCATCAGCTTCTGCGTCAGCCAAACCGTCTCGCCCTCAAGCCGCACCTGCAAGCGCGTGCCGCCGTCCTCCGTCTGGTAGAGGATGATTTCGGATTGTGGCAAATGGTCTTCGCTCATCGGTTCAGCCCCCTAGAAAAGCTTCTCCGAATCGACGAGCATACGTTCTTGGTCGCCCTAGCGCCGTCGGGAAATAGGCTGCTCACTTCTTTGAGCTTTGTAATACCACTGCACTAAGAACTGCCTCTTGCGCCGCGCACTGTGAAAAGAACGTCAAGATTGGTTCTTTCACACAGTCTTCGAACTGATCGATGTTTTGAGGAAGGCACTTAGGAATGAACATCCGGAGGATGTATTGCCCCTTGCCAAATTCACTCGGTAGCATGAGCTTTTTCCCCTCAATCATTTCCCGTAACTCTCCTGCTAAAGATTTATTATCCCTAGCCCAAAGATATAGTTGGGGAACAGATTCTTTCCCAAATAAGACTTCTGGAACAAAACGCTCCACACCGATCCAGAGGGCGTATTCCTTGCCTTTGCGCCAATTTGAATGCGCGATATAAACTTGACTAGGGTCAGTCTCGATAAAGTTCCACTCATTGGTCCACCAGTCCATTTTCAGTAGATACTGCTTCAGTGATTTGAGAAACGTAGAAAGGTCTTCTCGGAGCTTTTGCTCGGCGGCCCTAACGTCTTCAACGGCATCCCAGTGAGTTGCCAGTAGCTGGCTTTCCTTTGTTAATATATTCATTTGAGCGTTTGGAGAAGGGAAAGCCAGTCCGAAAGGAACAATTTGAGCTTCGCTGGCAATCGTTCAGGAGGCAACGAACGAATCATTTCGCCCAAATTGTGATGCGAAAGGGAGCGCCAAACGTCGCTCGAAACTCCGGCAACCGGTTTTCCATCAAGCGTTAAGAATACAGCAATTTCACGGTGCTCTGGCACTCGCAACGATTTAGAAAAACGATGTAAATCCCGTTCCTCACGCCCCAATTGGTCTTGCCCCAACGGTGCCAGTATCTTGTTCTCAACATAAATAACAAAATCCCCTGCGAGGAAAACCACGATGTCCGCGATTGCTTCCGCCCCTGCGAATTCGGAACGCACAGTGTAGCCAGTTGGCTCGGACAGAAACGAGAGGCCGCAAAGTTTAGCGAATGCAGTTAGAAAAAGGGTCCCCTGCCCGTGACTTCCAGCCTCATCCAACAACCATGCGAAAATAGCGCTGTGTTGCCGCTCATCTGATACCAATCCGGATATCGAAAGCATATTGAAGTCCGGCGGGCTCGACTTTACCAAGTCCAAGCGAAGCTGCCTAGTCTCCCCAAGCAACTTGGCTATGCGCCCTTCGACAGTTTGACGGTAATCTGCAGAGCTGGCGGCAAAGAGCATGAGCAATTTGCTGATTCTTTCAATCCTCTCTGAAGATGCAGTCGCATTCACCACGGCACCTCCCTGAATCCCGCACTTCCAATGTTCTGGGCTCTCTGTTGCGCCGCCCGTTCACCGAGCACATAATGTGGGCCGTAGTCGAGGGCTTGCGCAATCCAGAAGTCATATTCTCGATATGCGGTTTGCACATTTCTCTTGATGCCGAAGTTTGCGAAGGGGTTGTCGGTAGCGTTGCTGTTGGATTTAGTGCGGGCCATTCGGTTGCGGTGCTTTTTGAGTAAAGAGTGGAGAGAGACGGCAAGGCAACAGCAAAGTGGCGGGAATGAAGCGCGACAGTGCGGCGTGGCACTGACGAGGGTGTTCTTGCCTGAATCGTGCGTCCCCGGAAGAACCGTCAGGACGAGAGTAGCCTCGGAATCCTCCCTCCGCCCGGACGATGTCGGCGAGCTGTTTGGCGGTGGGGAGTTTTCCTTTCAGCTCGCCGGGCAGTTTCGACTGCATGGCGTTGGAAATACGGGTGGAAACAATCATGGCTTTTTCTCTGAACGGTTTTTCCCCGCCAGTTCCGCCTCGATCTCTGCGATGGTGGGTAGGCTTCCTTGGAGTTCGCGGGGGAGGGCTTCGGTGAGTTGGGTCTGCCACTCGGAGACGGCGATGGATTTGTTGAAGCCGCGTAGGGCGTATTCGACTTCGAGCTTGTCCTTACTTTTGCAAAGCAGGAGGCCGATGGTGGGTTGGTCGTCGGGGTGGCGGAGAAGGTCGTCAACGGCGTTGAGGTAGAAATTCATCGTTCCTGTGAAACCGGGCTCGAAGGGCACGGCTTTGAGTTCGATGACGATGTAGCGGCGGAGTTTGAGGTGGTAGAAAAGGAGGTCGAGATACGAATCCGTGCCGCCAACTTCGAGATGCACTTGGCGACCGACGAAGGCGAACCCTGCGCCGAGTTCGAGCAGAAATTTCTGGATGTGATCTACAAGCGCCAGTTCCACTTCGCGTTCACGGCGGGGATCGGCGGTGCCGAGGAAGTCGAAGAGGTAAGGGTCTTTGAAGATTTGGCAGGCGAGATCGGATTCGGCAGGCGGAAGGGTGGCGGCAAAATTGTTGGTGGATTTGCCGGAGCGGGTGTGGGCGCGGGCTGCGATCTGGAGAGAAAGGATGTTGCGGGACCAGCCGTATTCGGTGCAGGCGCGGATATACCAGATGCGGTCGACTGGGGATTTCACCTTTTGCATGAGCTGGAGAATGTGCCCCCACGGTAATTGCGCAACAGGCTGTTGCGCGATTGGCTTTTCGGGGAACTCTCTGGCGAAAACTTTCATCGCCAGCAGATTGCGTGGGGAAAGACCGCTCATCTCAGGGAATGCTTCGCGAAGATCGGCGGCGCGGCGGAGGCCGAGGAACTCCAAATTGTAGGAACTCTTGAGCATTTCGTCGGCTTGCTCGGCGAAGTGCTCGGGCAGGGCGAGGTCGAAGTTGTGGGTCTTCTTTTCGGTGACGGCGCGTTCGTATCCGTGGCCTTTTTCATAGGTGAAACTTTGCAGTCATGATTTCTTCCCGCTGGGCATAGGCGGCTCGCTCTTCATAGTCCTCGAAACGGATTCACGACTTTCACTCCATCGTAGTCCTGACCGTCGGAGAAATCCTCCGAATAAAGGGTTGTGCAGCCCAGATCTTGGGCGGCGGCGAGGATCGTGGAGTCCCAATGTGAGATTTGGTGGCGGCGGCGCAAATTCACGGCGGCGATCAGTAGTGGCAGAGTGATGGGCAGAACGGTCGCTTCAGCTGCCAGAGTAAGGGTGGCCTCGATATTCGCTTCCGAAATCCCGAGTGATTTTTTCCTGAGCGCGTTGGCGATGTATTCTTGCAGCACCTGCGCTGACAACGCGAATGGGGCGGCAAGCATCAACTCCTGTGCGCGGCGTCGCTTCGCGCGATCTTCTGTGGCTGCGGAACTCGCGTAGAGCAAAACGTTCGCGTCCAAAAATGTCTCAGCGATCATGGATTTTGCTCCGTTTCAGCGGGACCATCGGTTCAGTGTTCGACGCCTGCATCGCTTTGAAAAGCTGCTTCATCCTCGCTTTGCGCTGCTTCTCTTCGTCGTCCGTCGGCGTGCGCATCCATTGATTCAAAGCACACACCATGATGTCCTTGATCGTCGTGCTCCGTTCGGCAGCGAGAACCTTGATGCGCTGGAAAATATCATCGGGTAGATCAATCGTCGTCTTCATTAGCCATGAATATGGGAATATGGCTCGCCGTGCAATGGAGACTTATCGAGTCATTTGCTCAAGGTGGGCGCGGTTTTGCATGGTGAGCCCAGCCAGCGGCGAAGCCTTTGGACTGCGGCAGCCTGCTGCCGCTTTTCTCAGCCAGCCTGCTGGCGGTGAGTCATTTTGGCGTTCCGAAGCAGAACGACCTTGGCGTGATGAGGCGTTTGGCGTTGAGCGTCGAAAGGAACGTCCGTCCTCCTCACCGCCAGCAGGCTGGCTTGCAAAAGCGGCAGCAGGCTGCCGCAGTCCAAGGCCTTCGGCGGGCTCACTCGCGTTCCCCGCAGGTCAGGATGTCTGAGCCTACTTCGCAGCGTCCGCTTTTTTTGGCGGGTCGCGGAAGAAGATGAGGAAGACGATGAGCACGGCGACGGCACCCCATGCGGGCGCGATCCAGATGCTGTGCCAGTCGTGGGCGATGGCTCCTTGCGGCACGGCGAGCGTGTGGGTGCCTTGCGATTTCCCGGCGAGCGTGCTGCCGACGAAGTTGCCGACGCCCCACAGGATGAAGGCGATGAAGCCTTGCGCGGCACCGCGCATCCGCTCGTTAGCTTCGTCGTCCACATAGAGCTGGCCGGCGATGAAGAGGAAGTCGTAGCACACGCCGTGGAGCAGGATGGCAGCGAAGACGAAGGCGGTGCCCATGCT
>JAYSTZ010000811.1:0-5781 GCA_043719365.1 Verrucomicrobiaceae bacterium
CGGCTGGAAGCCGGACACGGCACGCTGGAAGCGTGCGCTACCCCGCTTCAGTCGTTTCGCCTACTCCTATCGTCTCTTTATTTCGGGAAGACGGTATCAAGGGACCGAAAGAAGGACCACTCCCAGTGCGAAGGCACTCATGGCCTGGACCCCGGTTTCACCGGCAAAGAGCGCCCCGATTTACGCTAGGCAGCCGTCGAGCTGCTTGCGGATGACGTCCTCTTTGAGGTTTTTGCCGATGAAGACGAGCTGGCTTTCGCGTTTCTCGCCCTTTTCCCACAAGCGGTCCCACAAGAGAGTGAAGCGGTTGTTGACCCCGTGGAAGATGGCTCGGCGTGGGTTTCCAGCGACGTTAAGGAAGCCTTTGCTCCGGTAAATCTGCTCTTTTTCAGACATGTCCTGCACAAATAATTCGAGCTTCTCGATGACGAAGGGCTTTTCGTAGGTGTAGGAAAACGAAGTGACATCGTGGTGATGCCGGTTGCGCATCTCGTTGAGGAACTCCGGGTCCACGGCGAGTTTTCGGTCCAAGTCGAACGCGTGCATGTCGAGCAACTGCTTGATATTCGCCTCGGAATGGCTGGTGCGGACGATTTGGCAATGCTCGTTGAGCCCTTTGATGATGCCTTCGACTTTCGTGAGCTGGGCTTCATCGACGAGGTCCACTTTATTGAGCAGCACGTAGTCGGCGTTCACGATTTGTTCGCGTGCGGTGTCCTGCGAGGCGATGTGTTTCTCCACCTGCTCCGCATCGACGACGGTGATGATGGAATCGAGCATCACGTGCTGCTGGAGCTGCGGGATGTTCAGAAAGGTCTGAGCCACCGGCTGAGGGTCGGCCGCGCCGGTCGTTTCGATGAGAATGTAGTCGAACCCGCCGCGTTTAAGTAGCTTCTTCACGCCCTCGACGAGGTCCTTGCGCACCGAGCAGCAAAGGCATCCGTTGCTAAGCTCCAGGATATCGTCCTTGGTCTTCTCCACGAGCGCGCCGTCGATGCCGATCTTGCCCATCTCATTGACGATGACGGCGAATTTGTATCCGTGCTGCTGTTTGAGGATGTAATTTAAGAGGGTCGTCTTTCCAGCTCCGAGGAAGCCGGTAAGGATGGTGACGGGAATGCGTTTTTGGCTCATGGAAAAATGGAATTGGTTCTGAAAACGAAACTGGCGGCTGGGAGATAATCTCCAAGCCGCCAGTTTGAAAGGTTTGTCGCCGAATTAGCGCTTCTTGCGAAGCATCGGGAGACCGGTGCGCTCGTTCTCGATGACTTCCATGTTTGCTGGAACTGCATCGAGGCCGCCTTCTGGCTTCACCTCACCGGCGAAGAAGTAAAGAGTGACTTCCTGACCACCCTTCAATTTCTGAAGGCGGTTGTGAAGGTAGTAGGTTTTCTTGGATTTTTTGGAGACGACTGAGAATGCCATATCGGTATTTTTTAGTAGTGGTTGATTTGAAGGTTTAAACTGGAAAGTTCAGACTACGCGCTGCTTACGCAACAACGCCAGCCTTTTTCAACGTGGCGT
Organism: Verrucomicrobiaceae bacterium; assembly: GCA_043719365.1. Taxonomy (GTDB): domain Bacteria; phylum Verrucomicrobiota; class Verrucomicrobiia; order Chthoniobacterales; family Chthoniobacteraceae; genus SXWH01. The sequence goes on from JAYSTZ010000811.1 coordinate 1,525, forward strand.
ATGCGCCGTTCTTGTTGATGGTCTTCATGGCTCGCGCTGTGAGCTTTACGGTCACAAACCGCTTCAGCTCCGGCACCCAGATACGCTTGGTGCGCAGGTTTGGCAGGAAGTAACGCGGTGTAATCGCAGTTACGTGCTGGCCGATACCGCCTTTCTTTTTGGCCAGACCGCGGCGATGAATCTTGTTTCCCCGGATGGGCTTGGCTCCTGTGATGTCGCAAATAACGCTCATAAAATATCGTAGAAAATCTATCTGTGGTTTTGAAAAGGGGCGCGGAACATGGGGATGTTGCGATGTGCGGTCAAGGGTATTCTCTGTATTTTTTCACCCGGTCCATCCGAACGCCCCCCGTGAATTTATTTTACTCAAACACGCGGGTTTGCACGGCACGGTGCATGATGTATTGTCACGGAAACCAATGGAAGAAATCTTTACGCCGCCGTTTGACGACGGACCGCAGGAACCCGAGGGCTTGGTGGGGAGGATTGAGAAAATGGTGGCTCAACTCGATCCCGGCCATCCTCTTCGCGTGGAACTTCTCGACCTTTCCGCGGAGTTGCGCGAACGCGAGGATATCATGGACGAGGCCCGAGAGACGATCGAGAAGCTCGAAGCCGTCGTGGCAAAAGTCACCGCGCCAGCAAATCGGATCGGCATTTTCCTCACGGCCTATCCGCGATTTGAAAATGGACGCCCCTCGGTGCTGGCGCAGGTTGTCGTCGGCGGGCAGGAGTATTTTTGCAATCTGGACCCGCGCGTGGACATGCGCACCCTGCGTCGTGGAACTCGCGTGCTGGTGAATGAAGCCTTCGCGGTCGTCGGCGAGATCGGCTACGATCGCGCAGGGCCGGTGGTGAAAGTGGTGGAACTTCTTGCGGGCGACCGTCTGCGGGTCGGCTCCGGCGTGGGCGAACAAAACACCGTCGTCTATCGCAGCGAACTGCTCGCCAAGGAGGCGCTCAAAGCCGGTGACGAAGTCCGGCTGGATGCCGGCTTCCGAGTCGCGTTGGAGGCGATTGCCCGGACGAAACAAAACGACTACTTCCTCGACACCGTGCCGGAGTTGCCGTGGGAGAAAGTCGGCGGTCAGCGGGAAGCCATCGAGGCGATCCGCGAAGCCATCGAAGGGCCGGTGCTTCATCCCGAGATTTACGAGAAGTTTCGCCACGCCACGCCAAAAGGTTTCCTTCTTTATGGACCTCCCGGCTGCGGCAAGACGCTCATCGGCAAAGCCACGGCGTGGAATCTCACCCAGCAGCTCCGCTCCAAGACAGGCAAGGAAATGCGCGAGTTTTTCATGCACATCAAAGGCCCCGAAATCCTGAATATGTGGGTCGGTGAGAGCGAGCGGATGGTGCGCGAAATTTTCTCCACAGCCCGGGAAAAGCGCCGCGAAGGCTTTTTGCCGTTCATATTTATCGACGAGGCTGAGAGCATCCTCGGCACACGGCGCGGCGGGCGCTTCAGTAGCATCCTCAGCACGCTCGTCCCCATGTTTTGCACGGAGATGGACGGCCTAGAGTCGCTCCACGATGCCGTCATCATTATCGCCAGCAATCGCGCCGATCTCATCGATCCCGCGATTTTGCGCCCCGGCCGAATCGACAGGAAAATCAAGGTCTCCCGCCCCATTAAAGAAGGAGCCCGCGAGATTTACAGCCTCTATTTAACGTCGGACCTTCCTTATGATCCGGCGCTACTCGCCGAAAAAGGCGGGCCGCAAGCGGCCGTCGAGCACCTTGTAGGCAAAGTCATCGAGACTCAGTTCGCCCACCGCGACGAAAACCGTTTCCTCAACATCACGCTGCGTAGCGGACGCAAGGAAGTGCTCTATCGTGGCGACCTTGTCAGCGGCGCAATCATCGCCAGTATTGTCGAGCGGGCAAAAAGCCATGCCATCCGGCGTGCGCTTGCGACTGGACGGGATGAGGGCATCAGTGAGAGCGACCTCCTCGTTTCACTTGAGGCCGAGTATCAGGAAAACGACATCTTCCCGCCTACGGACATCACCGAAGACTGGCTGCACCTTATCGATCACGATGTGGAAAATGTCGTGAAAGTCTCCCCATACCGTGCGGGAGACGCCGTTTCAAAGGGCGCGCCTGCGGTGATTTAGTTGTCTTTATTGCCACACGTTTGTCCCCTCAGTTTCACCCGACTGCAATCGGTCTGTAACGCAGGCCCTTTACGTTGGGCAAATGTTTAAGTTCGAGAAACGAGAGGGAAACAGCGAAATCGTGCCGGTTGCCACAGTATTTATGGCGGTCGCGGTGATTTCGCTCTTGGGGAATGGGGAGAGCGCATCGTGAGCAATCATCAAAAGCAAATTCTAATTGCGGATGATGAACCGGATGTTGTCGCGCTTGTGTCACAAAGCCTTGTCGGTGCGGGATTTCAGGTGCAGGTGGCAATCGACGGGAACGAGGCGCTAGAAAAGGCTCGGAGGTTGGAACCGGCACTCGTCGTGCTCGATCTTATGATGCCCGGCATGTCTGGGAATGACGTCTTGAGGGCGCTTCGTGGCGATCCTCGTACGGTTGGGATCGCGGTGATTATTCTCACAGCGCGGAAAGACGAAGTGGATCGGATCGTCAGTCTGGAACTCGGCGCGGATGATTATGTGACAAAGCCATTCAGCCCCCGTGAACTGACTCTGCGTGTGAAAAGCATTCTTTCCCGCCGCGGAATGATGCCGACACTTTCGCGACACTCTTCCATTGGAAGTATCTCGCTGGATCGCGATGGGCATGAAGTCCGGGTGGATTCAAAAAAAGTCGATATCACCGCCGTAGAATTTCGGCTGTTGAGCGCGCTCTTTCGGCAGCCCGGTCGCGTTTTTTCCCGCGAAGAACTGCTCGCCTCAGTCTGGGGCGCGGACTCGGACATCGAGATTCGCACCGTGGATACCCACCTGCGTCGCCTCCGCGAACGTCTCGGCAGCGCAGCCGAGCAGGTGCAGACAGTGCGCGGCTTCGGCTATCGGCTGAGCGAGTAACTAGGGCAGAAACACGTGCGCACCAGCAACTCACATTCCCGGAAGAAATTCGGCCTTTCAAATAAGACGTTTCAGCGGCGTCTCGGAGGCGTGCAAGGCTCATTATTGCTTCATTCGCGAGGCGTCACGCCATCCTTACACAACTGTCAAAAATGGCGTGAACAAGTCACAGTAAACCCTTTGCCGAAAGGCGATTTCATTCATAGATGTTTCAGCGGGCCAAGCGCGGCGACCGCTGTGTTTGGTACCAACAAAAAACCTAAACACACACTATTCATGAACATCAAATCAATCGGAACGACCGCGCTACTGGCACTCGCAGGCGCACTACTCGCTCCTTCCAACGCAAACGCTGCAATCGCTTACACCGACGGCGATTTGTTCCTCGGCTTCCGCGACAACACCAACAGCTATGTTGTGAACATCGGGCAGGCCATCAACTTGATCAACGCGACAACCCCGGTCACGCTGAGCATCGGCAATATCAAGGCCGACCTCGACGCCCTCTATACTACAAACTGGGCAACGAGCAGCAGCGTCCTTTGGGGCGTTTTCGGCATCAAGAGCTCCGCCAATGCGGGACAAGGCTTCACCACCGCGCGCACGCTGTTCGCGAGCAATGCCCACTCGGGCACCGTGCTCGGAACGCAGAGTTCGATTGCCTGGGAGCGCGCCAGCTCCTCGACGCAAAACGTCGCGGTCGGCGAGTTCAACGAAATCAAGGCCGTCTTCACTGCGGCAACTGCAACCGCGAACAGCGCGTTTGCGTTCACGCAACCGAACAGCGGCATTAATAGCTGGCGGAGCTACCAGCCAGGCGGCGATCCGGGGAATTCGACGGCTACGGCGGCGTTCCAATACTTCAATGGAGGAATCGAGGCGAATTTTGGCGGTGGAGTCTCGGGCGCTTACCTCGACTTCTACGACATCCGTATCGACACCACGGCTTCCAATCTGCCCAGCAATTTCGAAGGCAATCTGTCCATCAACGCCGGCACCGGAGCCGTCACGTTCACACCAGCCGGAGTACCGGAGCCGACCACCGTCGCAACCCTCGGCATGGGGCTCGCAATGCTCATCACCCGCCGCAGACGTCAGACCGCCTGAACCATCACCCGAAAACAATCAGTCAGAAACACACAAAACACCAATAATCAGAACACACATCATATGAAAAAAACCATCCTCGCAGCGACGGCTGCATCACTCATGGCGTTCTCAGCCCAGGCTGACACGATCATCCACGTCACAGGATCCACGG
>JAYSTZ010000812.1:0-5776 GCA_043719365.1 Verrucomicrobiaceae bacterium
CGCGGCATTCCGCCACTCGCGAAGCGACCACTCAATCAAAGTGCCGCTTCGCGGGAATCAAAATGCCGCGAAGGGACTCGCGGGCTACTTTCTTTCGAGCAGCGCAACTTCTCCATGGTCGGGTTGTTTCACCCCGTTGAAACGAACGCGCTCCCCGGCGCGTCTCACGAACACACTTGACCATGAATTATCATACTTGCGGACACACCACTCCTCTTTTCACCAGGCGCGACGTGCTTTCGACGCTGTCGTGCGGTTTCGGCTGGATGGCATTTTCCGGGCTGGCCGGGACTGCTTCCGCCGCCGAGGCCGGGCCGCTGGCTCCGAAGCCGTCGCATTTTCCCGCGAAGGCAAAGCGGGTGATCTTTTTGTGTATGCGCGGGGGGCCGTCGCATGTGGATACGTTCGACTACAAGCCGAAGTTGACGGAGGATTCGGGGAAGTCGGGCAAGAGGCCGGGGACGAAGCTGCTCGGCTCGAAGTGGAAGTTTGCGCAGCGGGGGAAGAGCGGGCTTTGGATCTCGGATTTGTTCCCTGCGGTGGCGCAGCACGCGGATGATTTGTGCCTGGTGCGATCGATGCAGACCAATGTGCCGGCGCATCCGCAGGCGATGGTGAATTTGCACACGGGGAACTCGCAGTTTGTGCGCCCGTCGCTGGGTGCGTGGTCGCTTTACGGGCTTGGGACCGGGAATCAGAATCTCCCGGGGTTCATTACGATCACGCCGGCGCAGGGATTTGGCGGCGCGCAGAATTACGGCAGTGCCTTCCTGCCCGCGATCTATCAGGCGACGAAGATCGGGAGCGAGGGGCGGAGCGTGAACGGCGCGCAAGTCCGCAATATCGAGAGCACGCTGAACCCGACGGCGCAGCGCGCGGAGCTGGAGCTGATCCAAACGCTGAACCGCGAGGCGCTGCGGCGCGATAAGTACAACCCGGAGATCGAAGGGGTGATCGAGAGCTACGAACTTGCGTTCAAAATGCAGAGCCAGATGCCCGCAGCGATGGACATCACGAAGGAAACGGAGGCGACGAAGAAGCTCTACGGAATCGGCGGCGGTGCCACGGATGACATGGGGCGGAAATGTTTGCTGGCGCGCAAGTTCATCGAGTCGGGCGTGCGCTTCGTGGAGGTGACGCATGGGAATTGGGATCATCATTTTAACCTCACCACCACGCTCGGCCGCAACGCGAACGAAGTGGACACGCCGATCGCGGGGTTGCTCACCGATTTGAAGCAGCGCGGTCTTTTGAAGGACACGCTGGTGGTGTGGAGCGGGGAGTTTGGCCGCACACCGCACGCGCAGGGCGGCGATGGGCGCGACCACAACAACAAGGGCTTCACGCTGTGGATGGCCGGCGGCGGGATCAAGGGCGGGATGAGCTACGGCGCGACGGATGATTACGGGTACGAGGCGGTGGAGAACAAAGTGCAGATCCACGATCTGCACGCGACGATCCTGGCGACGCTGGGTCTGGACCACGAGAAGCTGACGTATCGCTACGCAGGCCGCGATTTCCGGCTGACGGATGTGAGCGGGACGGTGATGAAGGACATCATGGCGTAGGCGCGGGTTTTCGTGATTGCGAAGCGGCGGCGTTTGCCTTCCAGTCCGCGTCCGCTGCGTCCAACCCTTCTCCACCCGGACCGCGATCAATTACCCGACATGCAGAAACAATCTATTTTGAAGACCGCCTTGCGAAAGCTGGGCGTGGAAGTGAAGCGCAGCGCGTTCGGCCTTGTGCTGGACGAGGACTTGAAGTCGCTGGACAAGACGCGGCCGCTTCGGACGATCCTCGATATTGGCGCGAACGAGGGACAGAGCGCGGCGCATTTCCACGAGCTGTTTCCGGAGGCGCGCATCTTTTCGGTGGAGCCTTCGAGCCGGACGTTTGCGCAGATGAAAAACCGCGTGAAGGACATCCCGCAGGTGACGCCGATCCGCGCGGCGGTGGGGAGCAGCGAGGGGATGACGCGGCTGAAGATCACGGGCGCTTCGGTGAACTCATCCATTCTGCCTTACCTCAAACCGACGGGCGACGACGTCATCCGCGACGAGGAGGAAGTCCCCCTGCGGACGGTCGCGGGCATTTGTGCGGAGCACCAGATCGAGAAGGTGGATTTGCTGAAGATCGACACGCAAGGCTACGACCTGCAAGTGATGAAGGGGGCCGAGGCGCTGCTTTCATCGCATCGCGTGCGGTGCATCCTCACGGAAGTGCTGATGGTGCAGATGTACGAAGGCCAGGCGTGGTTCCACGACATCGTGACGTATCTCGCCGGAATGGGCTTTCGCTTCTGCGGGCTGCACGGGATCAACCGCGAGGAGGATCCTTTCATCCATTGGGCGGATGCGGTGTTTATCGATCCGCAGGCGTAGCGTGAGCGGGGGAAATGACGGGCGTCATTCCGCCTACCGCTGGTAAAGCGGGACGTAGTGCCACGGCATCGCGAGGATGCTCGTGTAGCACGCAGTCGCATAGACCGGGCCGACTTCGCGATCCTGCCAGAAGCATTGATCTCCCACGCGCTGCACGAAGGGCATGAGCGATTGCTTCATAAGTTCATACCACTTTTGCCACGTCTCCCCGCCGATCATGTACTGGGCAGGGCCCGCGTAATTGGAGCCATAGGTCCAGTGGCGGCGGTCGTATTTTTGCCCAAAAAGGTAGGCGCTTCCGGTGGGGACGAGAGGGTCGTCGTAGAGCCCGCACACTTGGAGCGAGTAAAGCGCTGCGGCAGTCCGCGCGTAGCCGGGCCCGCCGCCGCCTGCTTGATACGAGAAGCCGCCGGTGGTGCCGACAGAGCAGCTTTTCACATAGGCCACCGCGTCGTCGATCGTCTGCTGCGGCACGGCGAGTCCGCCATTTTTCGCAGCGCGCAAGGCGACGACTTGCAGGACGGTGACTGAAATATCCGAGTCGCCCGGCTTGGGTTGATAGCGCCAGCCCCCGCGATGCTGGCCCTGAACGCTCTGCGAGGTGACGATCAATTGGATGGCGCGCTGCAGTTTCTCGCGCATCCCGGCATTCCGCGTCTCGCCGTAGAGTTCGGCGAGCGCGATCGTCGCGATGCCGTGGTTGTACATATATTTCGAGCCATCGACGCCGCGGAACTGCCCATCGGGCCCCATGCTATCGAGGAGAAACTCCAGCCCGCTGCGAACATTGCGCGCAAACTCCCCCTGCTCGGGCAAATTGCCCGCCGCCATGTAGGACATCAGCACATAGCCCGTCATCGCCACCGGGTGCTCGCTGCGTCGCCCTTCCGATGCGCTCCAAGAGCCGTTCGCATTTTGTTTGGACGCCAGCCAGCGCAGCCCGCCCGTGATGGCTTGTTCCGTCGGCGCATCCACGACGACATCCTTGCTTTGCGAAAAAGCGAACGCCGTAAGAGCGAGCAATGCTGCAAGTATAGTGCGGACCATGCGGTGGAAAATGACGATCCAACCGGACGATGGCGATAGATTTTACACCTCGCGGCTGCTTGATTTGGGGAGGCTCCGATGTTCCGGCAGGAAGATGCTTCGTGACTCACCGCGATTGTGCCCCATAGTAGAGGGCTTATGCCATTTAGCGAATTGGGTCTCGGAGACAGTATTAATAAAGCCATTCAGGAGGCGGGTTACACCGAGCCGACTCCGATTCAGGCTGCAGCGATTCCGCAGATTCTTGCCGGGCACGATTTGATCGGCATCGCCCAGACGGGCACCGGGAAGACGGCGGCTTTTACGCTGCCTATTCTCGCGAAAATCGCGGAGGGCTTTGGTGGGGTGAACAAGCCGGGTTCGCGTGTGCTTGTGCTCGCACCGACACGGGAGCTCGTTGTCCAGATCCACGAAAACGTCGTCGCTTATTCCAAGCATGTGCCCATCACCATCGCCAATGTTTACGGCGGTGTGAGTGAACGCCCGCAGATTCAGGCGCTTCGTGGGGGTGCAAATATCGTCATCGCCACGCCGGGCCGCCTTATGGACCTCATGGGCGGACGCCACGGCAATTTCCAAGGACTGGAGTTTCTCGTGCTCGATGAAGCCGACCGGATGCTCGACATGGGATTCATCCCGTCGATCCGCAAGATTCTCAAATACCTGCCCCAAAAGCGGCAGACGCTCATGTTCTCCGCCACGCTTTCGCGGGATATCGAGCAGTTGACGCATGAGTTCCAGCGCACGCCAAAGACCGTGCAAATCGGCCGCCGGTCGAACCCCGCCGAGACGGTGACGCAGTTCGTCTATGAAGTCGGCGCGCATCTAAAACCCGCGCTGCTCGCCCATCTGCTGAACGATCCTGCGATGAACATGGTTCTCGTCTTCACACGGACAAAGCACGGCGCGGATCGCGTTGCGCGGAAGCTGGAGCAGAGCAATATCGCCACTGCCACGCTTCACTCCAACCGCTCGCAGAGCCAGCGTTTGCGTGCGCTGAACGATTTCAAATCCGGCAAAGTCCGCGTGCTCGTCGCCACGGACATCGCCGCGCGCGGGATCGATGTGGACGGCATTTCGCATGTCGTGAACTACGACTTCCCGATGCACGCCGAGGACTACGTTCACCGCATCGGGCGCACAGGCCGTGCGCAGGCGATTGGTGATGCGCTGAGCTTTGTCACCCATGGAGACGCAGCTACACTGCGGACACTGGAGCGGTTTATCGGGCGCGGAATCGTCCGCAAACGCGCGGAAGGATTCGACTATCAGGCCTCCGCCCCGGCCCGCGAAGAGCGCACTCAGGACGACCGCCCGCGCCAGCCGCAACAGCAGCAGCGCAGAGGTCGCCCCGGCGGACAGAGTCAGGACAATCGCCGGGATAACCGCCAAGACACACGGCAGGATAATCGCCAAGATAACCGGCAGGCACCGCGTCCTGTAGATCGTCCGGGGATGCCGCCGAGTTCCACCGGTCGCGGACCGCAAGACAGGAAGCAGCAGCAGCCGCCGCCACAGGCTGGTAGCTGGTCCGGCAGACGGCGGCGATAGAAGAAGCAGTCGGCTGCAAGAGACGATCTCAAGGGGAATGGCGGGGTGAGCGATGCTCCTGCGAATTGACGCGTAGTCGCGCTTTGTTGTCGTCGATAGGTGTTGCACAATGAGCATGACGGGGTTGCAATTTCCGGGACGTGCAATATATGGGCAGCAACAGAGAGGCACAGCCCGTGCTTCGCGACAGCAGCCATGAACAACAACCAACGTCAATCGATCACGGATGAGTGTCGGCGTATGCCGAATCCGCACTGCCGTTTATGATCCCTTCTGCGATTCCAGCGAATGAAGCGGAGCGGCTCGCGGCGCTGGCTCGATACGATGTTCTGGACACTGCGGCGGAGGCGGAATTCGATGATTTCACGTGGCTTGCCTCACGAATCTGCGGTGCGCCTATCGCGCTGATTTCGTTGGTGGATGCCGAGCGCCAATGGTTCAAAAGCAAGGTGGGGCTCGACGCGAGCGAGACGCCGCGCGATTTGGCGTTCTGTGCCCATGCCATCCATAGTCCGGAAGTCTTTGAAGTTCCGGATGCGTTCAAAGATGCACGCTTTGCCGACAACCCGCTGGTCACCGGCGCGCCGGGGGTACGTTTTTACGCGGGAGCGCCGCTTACGACCCCAGCCGGGATGCGTCTCGGCACACTCTGCGTCATCGACCATGTCGCCCGCAGCCTATCGCCCGAGCAGCGCGAATCGCTTGCGAGACTTGGGCGTCAGGTGGTTGCTCAACTGGAGCTGAGGTTGGCGAAAAAGGAGCTGGAGAATCGACTTGCTGAGCAGACACGAGCGGAG
>JAYSTZ010000813.1:0-5771 GCA_043719365.1 Verrucomicrobiaceae bacterium
GCCTGCTGCTACAAGAGGGCGAACCCCTCCAAGGTTCCAGTGTCAAAAAATTTTCCACACTGAGTTACATATCGGCAGGGGGAGGGCAGAGCCGGACGTACAATCAATCCGGAAAAATTGGCGTTCACGCGACGAAAGCGAACAACGTCGAAGTTCTAGCAACTCTGGACATTCCGTAGTCGGAACTAAGGAACTTGCACGGTGGCAACGTGCTCGAGTCCATCCGCCGTATTGATCAAGACGGCAATTCGTCCGTGACTGTTAAAAGACCGCGCCACGCCGAACTGCCCATTGACCGCGCGGAGCGTGCTGAAGTTCTTCACTTTTGAGTTGCCGATAGTCTGCCCCTCGCGAACGAGAAGATGCAGGGCTCCGGCAGCGTCTGCGATCCATAGTCCTTGGTCGATTTTACCGTTCACGCCTGACAGCGATGCAATCACGATCACGCGTCCGTCGGGAGTCAGCGCGATTTGCTGAAAGCTCTTCCATTCTGCGGCGGTCTCGGTCCCTTCAGCGTGCTCACCCGATTGCGCAACGATACGGAGAGTGCCGCTCTTCCATGCTTGAAGCGCGGTTACTTTTTTAAACCCTTTTGGTCCGGGCACAGCGACCTGGCCCATCCATAAAATATCATTCGCATCGGGCGAACAAATAGGGTCGCCAAAGCTCGAAATCATGGCTCCATTTGGGCCGATGAAATCGCCCGCCGTCGCGACGCGAGTCGAACTACTATCGGCTGCGATTTTCCGATAGATGTGCGACGAGCGGTCGGAGAGCGTCGCACGGAAAACCACGGCTTTTGCAGCGGGCGCAAAGTTGGGCAGGGCAATACTCGCGAGTGTTGTTCCGGCTGGAAGTGATGGCAGTCCGGGGCCAAGAGGTCCGGTGCCAGCAAGCGTCTGCAACGAATTGGCGGCGGCACCCGCACTCCCGAAAAGAGAGCGCCGATCGAGAAGAGTCACCACCGGCATGATGCGCCCGCCCGTCTCGCCCGGCCAGACTCCAAACCACGATTGATCCTGCCCGGTCGCAGCCGCACCGGCAGTGAACATCTGAAATCTCTTCACCTTTGATCCGGCGAGATTCTGACCTTCAGCCAAAGCGAGTTGCAATGCCCCGCCGGGACTCCACACCGCGGCAATTTCATCATTGGCTCCGCTGATTGCGGGCGTTTTTCCCGGCTTTAGTTTTCCGCGCAATCCAACGTGCCCGCCGGACCGGAGCGCAATCCCACTCCAACTCGCAATGACGGCTCCGTTCGTTCCATTCACTTCGCCTCCCGCCTGCGTGATTAACTGAAGTGCCACGCCTGCCGATGGCTGCCAAAATAGCGCTTTTTGTGTTCCACTGGTTTGTCCGGCCGGCCTGAGCGTCGCCTCAAACAGCAATCCCCCGTCGCTCGCTAGGAGCGGATCGCCAAAGCTTGAAAACTCCATGCCCGCAACCGCCCCTACCGCATCCCCGACGGCGGCAACAACCGTCGCAGCACCATTCGCCTGCCGGAAAATCCCCGAACGAGGTCCTGTGCCTCCACGCGGCAATGTGATCCGCCCGACGTACGCGAGCGTGCCCGCATCGTCAATCGACGGCGCGCCAAAATCGCCCCAAACCGCGCCGTCGGTCCAGCGAGAGCCAACATCGCCCGCGCCCGGCACTTCGGCTTTGCTGGACGATTTCACCGTCGGTACGCCCTCCGGCTCCGGAGCCGGCTCCACGACACCGTCGGGAATTGCGAGTCCGATCCCCAGTTTGCTGCCAGCCTCGTATTGGAAAGCCACGCGGCCAAGACCATCCACGCATTTGTAAAAGCTGTTGAGTCGAGTGATGGTCTTCCCATCGATTATATCCCCGCGTTGAACAACTTTATTCGCTGTCGAGTTCGGCCCGTCAAATATACCCGAACTGCCTTGATTTGGGTCGCCGCCAAAAATCACCTTTCCGGCGTTACTGATAGCAAGCGCGTAAACCCCGGAGAACCCCGTCGCGCTTGTTCCTGATTTCGCGACCGCACTCGGACTGCCGCCATTCAACCGATAAACACCGCTGCCGCCAGCCTTCGGAAAGCCCGTAAAAATAACGACACCGTTCCCATTGCAAAGCGGGATATTGAGGTTCGCGAACTGCGAGGCAGCGTCCGATTTCACCAACGAAATCGGGGCACTTGTCGCGGTGACACTAAAAATCTGAAAGCCATCGACATCAGTCGTCTGCGCCAGAAAATATGCGGTTCCTCCATCGCTAAAGGCAACTTGGTCCCCTCCAAAATTAAAGAACAGGGAAGGCGACGCCGTCGTGGCGACATTAAACGGAATGCCGCCCGAGGTGAGGGAAATTCCCGACGGACCTCCGAAATATGCCGGGAACGCAATGTCGCCGGACGCATTGATCTCAACGGTGGCAAAAGCATCAAGTCCGGCGATGCTGTTCGGCACTACAATTCCGGCATTTGCTCCAGTGAGACGATATGCGCCGGTCGTATAACCACTCACGCTGGTCGATGCTGTCGCGACGATCGTTCCACCACTATTAATCGATGGCGTGCCGAACCCGCTGTAATATGGGCTCCCGTTGGCCTGCACAACGAGGATCGGAGTGCCGCCCGACGACGTATAAATTCCCCGCGTACCGGCCTGCGTCTCCGCGGTGAAAGCCATGACTCCCGACGGACTAAAAATCGGATATCCGAAATTCTTCAGCGGCCCATCCGAATCCGCAACCGTGACGAGCCTGTATTTTGCAGCGCTCGCGGCCTGCGGCGCGTAGAACATGAAACCGAAGGCAATCAACAGCGCAGCAATTTGCCCGTTCCATCCCGTTCTGATTCTGACCAGAAATGCGAAAGCAGAGAGTGATTTCATAGTATGATGATTGAATGCGCCGACCGACGGGTTCTGCGTGGCTTCCAAGAAATAGCTGACTCTGGAGAAGGCTCAAGCAGTGATTCACCGTCTCGTGTACTGAAAGCACGCAATATCTCTCGCCCCTTCCTTTCGAGCGAAGGACGAGCGGGAACCCGGCACCCCCGAACCTGCCAAAGATCCTTAACGGATCCCCCCTAGGCATGTTCAATTCCGAGCCCCCGCTCCTTCGCATCTGGTTGCCCGGACGCTGCATCACGCTGCGCTTCCACACAAGGTCCCCACCTCATGCAGTCGAGCGAGAGTTTACAAAAGCAGTGACGTTATACGCTAAACTCGAAATCCTGTATAGTTAGGGAAAGTACGTACTCCCGAAAGCGCCCCATTTTGGGGTCAAATCCGGCAGCAAAGCGCGTGTTTTTCCTACTGGAAAATTGGAGTCCGCAGAGTCGCCGGAGTTCCGGCGCGTAACGGTGAAAGTAAGTAGCAAAAGGCCGGGGCGGAAGGAGCAGGGATCGACGCCAATGGAATATCGCAATCTTCTAGAGCCCTTTTTTTTGCCAAACATTTTTATGCCAGAATGAGCGGCTCCATTTTGGCAAAAAAATGTTGGGCAGAAAAAAGCTGCCAGGCCCTTGAGGAAGTGTGCATTCGTAAAACGCTCTACATCTCATTTTTGCAATGTGTTACTCAGGAATAGTGGTAAAGGCCCACTAGCCCACTGCCCTACTCGCTTCCATCACCTTTCGCCTGCACCGGCACTACCGCCGAATCGCCCCGCGCAAGTCGTAGCAAAGCAGCGCGTCCTGATCGCGAATAAAAAGGCGTCCGCCCTGAATTACCGGATGCGGCCAGCTGTTCCCATTCACCGTGGCAAGCTTGAACGCGCCCTTCTGCGAATAAGCCGTGGGCGACGCTTCGATGAACGCCATGATACCGTCCTGATAACGGAAATAGAGCCCGCCATCCGCCGCGATGACGGCCGCGCTTTCCTTGCCGGGGCCGCGTTCTTTTTCCCACACGACATTGCCGGTTTTCCATTCGAGACAAATCGGGAATCCGTTATTGTGACCTTTGCCGGCATAAATGTAGTCGCCGATACGGACCATTCCGCCGTGGTGATTTTGGAAGACCCCGGCATTGAGCCAGTACTGTTCGTCTGCAACAACGGGCGAGCCGGGGATCTTGGTCGGGCCGGGTTCATCGCCTTTCACACCGCGGGCTTTGTTCAACTCGGATTCCACTTTCGCCATCTCTGGCTTTCCAGCTTGCACCAGCTTGTCCGCAGCGTCGTAGGCGGCGGTGCCTTTTTCATGTTTGGCGCGCGCGTCGCGATGGGCGTCCGTCACGGCTTTCAACTCCGCGAGCTTTTTCGTGAGTTCGGCGATCTTCCCCTCATCGACCTTCGGCGCTTCAGGGGCGGGCGCACCACCTTTAGTGATCTTCAGCAGGGCCGCACCGGTGCCGTATCCGCTGGAGACGAAAACGTAGTCGTCCCATACAAGCGGTGTCGGGATGACGGCTGTGCCGTTTGCCACGCGATTGTAGTGCCAGAGCAGCTTGCCGGTCTTCGCATCCACACCGATCGCGCCTTTGCCGACCATCGTCACGTATTGGCGGATGCCCGCAGCATTCGACACCACGGCGCCCGTGTAGCCTGCTCCGTCATGGCCCTTCCCCGTAAGTGCATACGCGGTTTTCCAAACGATTGCGCCCGTCTTTTTGTCCAGCGCAGCCATCACAGCGCTGTCGCTGCCGGGGATGACGATGAGATTGTCGCCATCCACGAGCGGAGATTCGCTGAACTGCCACGTCGGTCTCGCTCCACCGAAATCCGTCGCCAGGCTCTTGCGCCACACTTCGGTGCCGTCAGCAGTTTTCACACACACGAGGTCGCCTTCGGAACTCACAGCGTAAGCAAGCGCTCCGTCCACCGTCGGCGTAGAATTGCACTCGCCGCCTTTCTCGCACATGGACGCGGCCCATAGCTCCTTTTGGGTCGCGAGATCCAGCGCGACGATAAACTGCCCGCCTTTGCGCGATGCCGTGGTAAAGATTTTACCGTCCGAGATCGACACACTGGCCATGCCCTTCCCGAGCTTCTCCGCCTTCCAGAGCAGTTGGGGGCCAGCCTCGGGCCATAGCCTGAGCAGTCCCTTGTCGGGATACACGCCATCGCGATTAACGCCCCGCCATTGCGGGACATCACCGGGTGCGGCGAAGACTGCGGAGCATGCGAGAGTGAGGGCTGGTAGGAAAATGCGGGTAATGTTCATCGTCGATAGGACCGTGAAACGCGCGCTGCATTAGTAAGAAATCCGCATCTCAAATAGATTCTTCGCCTGCTGCCATACGAAAAGGGCCGCCGGATTTTCCCAGCGGCCCTTTGCGTGAATTCATTGCGTCCTGCGCTTATGCTTGGCGGCGGCGGCGGAAGAGCAGCGTGCTGCCGAGCACGAGCAATGCGACACTGCCGGGCTCCGGAATGACCGTAACCGTTCCATCCACACCGAGGTTAGTGAGGTCCCATGCCAGCCCTGGTCCAGGCGACGCCGAGACATTAACCATGGTGCCGGAGAAGCTGAGCGCATCAAACAAGTCGAAGGTGTCACCTTGCGCGAGTGCGAGGCCTGAGGCGGAAATGTTTAGGTTTCCAGCGAGCGTCAGTGCTCCTGTAACAAGTGCTTTGTCGTTCGTTCTAATGTTCCCTGCTGCCTTATTGACTTCAAATAAACCGATACCGCCCGCGACAAAGATGAGGTCGTTGGCGAAGTGCAAAGTTCCGATGCTCGCTCCAGGAGCCAGCGTCCCGCCGACCGTCGTCGTTCCGACCACGTTTCCGTTGCCTTTCAGCGTCTGCGTGGCACCGAGGCTGAATCCACCGGCTGCGCCCGACACGTCGAAGGTTTTCGA
>JAYSTZ010000814.1:0-2508 GCA_043719365.1 Verrucomicrobiaceae bacterium
CTTCGTCTTCAGTGCTGCGGCGATCTTCGCTTTCGTGGGCTTTTCAGCGCGCGGGGCAAACTCGAAGTTCACTTTGCCGCCTTCGCCGAGGACGAGGAAGGCTTTGAAGGCGCGGCCTGTGCGGGAGCTCACGAAGCCGTTGATGAGGCCGGTTTTGCCTTCCTGCAAAAACTTCACGGCATCGCTGCGTGAGAGCGTCTTTTTGAGGATCGTTTTACCCATGCGGAAGGTGCATTTCTTCGTCGGCAACTGGTCGCAGACAAATGCGCTTTCGGTTTCGAAAATCTGGCCGTCGGTGCAGACGCGGCATTTGCCGAGCGGCTCTTCGGAGACGTACACGGCAGGGGCTCCGTCTTCGCCGGTGCCGTCGTCTTTTGGGAAATCGAACGTCGTTTTCCACTCTTCGCGGTCGAGCTTGATGACGGCTTTAAACGTCCGGCCCATCTTGTTGCGGAAGCCTTCGAGCGGGCCGACTTTTCCTTCGCTGAGGAGTTTGATGACTTCTTCCCGCTCAAGTTCGCGGCTGGCGATGGTTTTCCAGATGGTGAGTTCGCAGCCGGAGCATTTGTAGCTTCGGAATGTTTCGTTGAAAATCGTCTCTCCGCACTTTGGGCATGAGACCTCGAGGGGCTTGAAATTACCCTGGATTTCGCCGCCTTGATGGCCCTTCACCTTTGCGACGATGTCGCCGGTGAGGCCGCGGATTTCCTGCATGAATGCAGCGCGGGAGAGTTTGCCACGCTCCATCTGGCGGAGCTTGAACTCCCACTCGCCGGTCATGGCGGGCTGTGTGAGAGAGTCGGCGTGAAGGTTGTGCAGAAGCGTGATGAGCGAGATGCCTTTTTGCGTGACGACGAGGTCGCGTCCGTCGCGGATGATGTAGCCTTCGGTGAGCAGCCCTTCGATGACCTGCGCGCGGGTGGCCGGTGTGCCGAGGCCGCGTTCGCTCATCGCTTCGCGAAGTTCCTCGTCGTCCACGAGCTTGCCTGCGCCTTCCATGGCGGAGAGGAGCGTGCCTTCGTTGTAGCGTGGCGGCGGCTTGGTGAGGCTTTCTTTGACTTCGATTGCGACGGTCTTTGCCTGCTCGCCAACGTTCACGGGGACGATGGCTTTTTCGCTATCGACGCCTTCTGCTTCGCGGCCATAGACGGCCATCCAGCCTGGATCGACGATGATGCGTCCAGTCGTCTTGAACGCCTCGCTTTCCACCCGCGTGATGCGCGTGGTGTCCTGAAATTGCGCGGCTGGATAAAAGACGGCGATGAAGCGTTTTGCGACGAGTTCATAGATGCGCTGCTCTTTGTCATCGAGCCCGCTCGGCGGCGTGCCCGTCGGCACGATAGCAAAGTGATCGCTCACTTTCGCGTTGTTAAAGATGCGCTTGTTCGGGTGGACCCAGCCTGCCTGCATCGCTTTGCCAGCGTGGCGCGCGAGTTCACCGGAGAACGAGCCCATCACGTTCTTGGCCTGCGGGATGTGGTCCTCGGGCAAGTATCGGGAATCGGTTCGCGGATACGTGAGGACCTTGTGTTTCTCGTAAAGCGCCTGCGCGATTTGCAGCGTCATCTTCGCCGGGAATCCGAAGCGTCCGTTCGCATCGCGCTGGAGCGATGTGAGGTCGTAAAGCAGCGGCGAAAGCTGCGAGGCGGATTTCTTTTCCTCGGTGATGATGCCTGGTTTGTTCGCGCATTTTGCAGCGATGGCGTCGGCTTTCGCTTTCTCCCAGATGCGCTCGGCCTTTGCCTGCTCATCGTTCGCGGCTTTCGCGTCGAACTTTTCGTCGAACCACCGTCCGCGATAGACGCCCGCAGTGACGTCAAAATCGCCGATCACCTCAAAATACGTGCGAGCCTCGAAGGCGCGGATCTTTTCCTCGCGCTCGGTGAGAATCGCCAGCGTCGGCGTCTGCACGCGTCCCGCTGTGGTCTTCAAAAAACCGCCGCCGCGTGAATTAAACGCGGTGAGTGCGCGGGTGGAGTTGATGCCCACGAGCCAGTCCGCCTCGCTGCGGGAAGTCGCCGCATCTGCCAGTGGCATCATTTCCGCATCACTCCGTAGCGAGCCGAAAGCGTTCTTAATGGCATCCGGCGTCATGCTCTGGAGCCACAAGCGCTGAATGGGCTGCTTCGCCGAAGACGCCCGCATGATGTTGCGGAAAATCAGCTCTCCCTCGCGCCCGGCGTCGCACGCATTGATAATATCGGTAACGTCCTTGCGCTTAATGAGCCGCTTCAGCACCGCGAGTCGCGGGGCGCTTTTCTCGATGGGCGCGAGGCCAAACTCGGGCGGCATGTGCGGCAGTTTCTCAAGCGACCACTTTCCTTTTTTGATGTCGTGCTCCTCGGGAACCACCAACTCGAGCAAATGGCCGACGGCGCTGGAAAAGACATAACGTTCGTTTTCATAAAACTCGTCCCCACGGCCTGGCTTCATGCCGAGGGCACGCGCGAGATCTTGAGCGACGCTGGGCTTTTCTGCGATAACGAGCGTTTTCATAAAGTGTAACTT
>JAYSTZ010000815.1:0-15060 GCA_043719365.1 Verrucomicrobiaceae bacterium
CTCGGTGTTCGATGCGAGCACTTCGTTGATGCGCACAATCGGAGCTGGAGACGGCGGCACATAAGCGGTGTTCACGGTCCACGTCGCGCTAGCGATGCGGGCGCTCGTGCCAAAAGCGGCATCATCTTGATAGTAGCCCGCGTCATTTTTGCCGACGACCTGAATGGTGTGCGATCCGTTCGCGAGGCCGCTGAGCGTGATTGGCGCGCTGTTCACCGTCTCCGCACTCCACGCACCGCCGTCGAGCCGGTATTTATAATGAGTCCAGCCCGAGCCGCCGGGCCATGCGCCCGAACCGGTGGAGATGCCGTTGCCGATCATCCGGGTCCCGATGTTGATGGTCGCTGTCTGGAGATTCGTGGTGCCGACTGGTGTACCGGAAAGGCTGACGCCATCCGTGCGGACGCCGCCTTTGTCCGCTCCGTTCGGGCCGGTGCCTTTGGCAGGCGACGCAGGGAGCGGGGTGCATTGCTGGCGGATTTGCGTGTAGAGGCGCTCGAAATCGCGAGGGCCGGGCGTGGGGATGGTGAACCCATTTCCCGCCGGGTTGCGGATGCTCGAGAGGAGCGGATCGACGCTTGTGTTGCCGCTTCCTGCGCCGGTCCATGTCAGTCCGGCCGGTAGGATGTTGTTATTCCACGTAACGTTTTGCGTGAGGCCGGCACCGGGATAATTGCGGGCGAGTGCGACTGCGCTGTGGATGATGTTTCCTTCGAGATACATGCCCGCTGCTTCGTGATAGGCGTCATCGCCAAGATTAATGACGGCAGTGACCGCGTCGCCGCTGCCAGTGTTGCTCTGGCTGATGACCGTGTTATTGAGGAATGTGAAAAAATTGCCCTCTTTGGCAGTGCCGATTTGGTCCACATTGTAGAAGATATTTCCGACTGCCGTGATGTGCGACAGCGAGTCGAGCTTGCCGAGGGAAAGAGTGACGTTTGCCGCGATGCCGCTGGTGAAATTGATCGCGTTCGTGTCCACATTTGCGTCCGCCGCAGTGAGGTAGAGCTTCACTACCGTCGTAGAAATCGCGCGGGTAAAATACGAACCGTTGCGAATCGCCGGAGTCGCTGCAGGGAACGTGTTACTGACGAGCGCCGTCGCTGCCACTTCCTGCCCGGTAATGAATCCGTGCGTGCCGCAGGTGAGTTGGTCCGTCGCTGTATCAATAGCCGTCACGACGCGGCGACTGCCGGTGCCGCCGCCGCCGTCGTTGCCGCCGCTGATTGCGCTGGACGAGTCCGGCGAACCGTTGCGGTGGATGTTCATGAAGATGTTGCCTTCCACCCAGGTATCTGTGCCGTCGAGGTCGAGCACGTCGTCGTCGGAGCCTGTGCAGACGTTGTTGATAAACTGAAGAATCGGGCTGGGGCGATTGCCGCCCGTGTAATCAAACACGTCGTTGTAGCCCTGCGCTTTCCCGAGAAAACTGTCGCGCATGATTCCGCGTCCTCCGACGGGAATACCGATGGTTCCATGCAGTCCCTCAAAGGTTGCCCCGGCGACCGTGCTCGGGAATATGCAGTGGCTGATGAGGAACGATCCGCCGTCGAGATGGATGTAGGCGGACGTGTTCGTGCCCCATTCGCAATGGTCCATTACGATGTTCGAATTGGCCGTCGCTGTGACTGCCGGGTTTCCTCCAAACTCGAAAAACGTATGATAGAAGTGCGTCTCGGGTGCGCCAGCCTGACCGTTGATCGTGATGGTGCCGCCGTTCGTGGTTGCAGCGGGAGCGCGAGAGAAACGAATCGGCTGTGCCTCGGTTCCTTCCGCGATGATTTTTCCACCCGCCGCCACCGAAATCGTGCTTGCAAGATACACCGTCGTGCCGGGCTGAATGACCAGCGTGCCTGTCGCAGGAACGGTGAGCGCCGCTGTGACTTGGTAGGGTCCGCCGGCTGGCGACCAAGTCGTGGTGCCGGCTCCGAGCGCGCCGGATACATTTGCCACGCTGCCGTCGTCGTACCACACGGTTGTCATCGCTTCCTCAAACTCCGCACCGGTCGAATCGAACGACTCGACCCTGAAGCGATTCAAGCCGGGGTTGAGCGCCAGCGAACTCGCAGTCCACGTTGCGTTGAACGCATCCCACGAAACGGAATTGCCGTTGATTTTTACCGACCGCGTTTTACCCGCGTGTGCGAGGCCGCTCAGCTTGCATGTTGCTGCTGTGGAAAGTGGGTAGCCGTTGCTTGTCGCCAAGGCTGTGCCGCCGGTCGTCGAGGCGACGATGCTGGAGATGGTCGTGGGAATTTGGGCGGCCACGTAAGCGAGGCGCGCGGCATACCACGTTTTGCGATTCGCTATCGTTGGCGCGCCGACGACGCCGGTGAGAATTTGGTCCGCGAGTGCGTCAAAACTTGTCTGCGAGAGCGGGCCACTCATCAAATCGAGATGCGCCTGGTAAAAGATCGGTGCAAAACTCGGGTGGCGGACAAATGCGTTCAGGGGAGTCGGAGTGGAGCCCGAGCCATGAAACACCATCATTTGGAAAAGACCGTCTGTGGATGCAAATGTCGGCGGCGAGTCGGTCGAGTTTTGATCGCCGTGTCCGAGGATCGTATCCAAGTCGTGAGGCAGCAGCTTTGCACGGATGTCTGTCTTGCCGAAGTAGAGGTAATAGTCATCGCCGTAGCCGCCGACGAGATTCGTCTCGTTATTTCCCGTGAGATTTTCCGCAGCCATCCAGAGCATCCATTGATCGACATCGATCTTGGAACGAACGTCCGCCTCATAAGCGGCGGCGCTTGGCGTATAGCTGACATTTGTCTGCGTAGTTGAGACGCCCTTCGAGAGTGCGAGCATCATTCCGATAATGTCGCTCCAATTGTCCTCGGAGGCGTTTGTGTCTTTAAAATAGACCGTGCGATAGGAGTTTGGATTCGCGTCGATGTATTTGAGGTCGCCTTCCAGCGAACCCGCGTCTTCGCGGCGAACGCTGTAAATATTCCCGCTGCTGTCTGTGGGGAAATGGTGGTCGGCGTAGTTCGTATCGGGGTTTTCGTTTGCTACGTAAAAGTAGTAGCTGTGACCGCCGTCGGCACTGAGCCCGCCAGCCTGCGTGAGGTCCGTTGCATTGATCCGCACCTGCACCTGCCGCGACTCAAAGCATGCGAGCTCCGCCTTCCGCATGAGCGAACTACCGAAGAGCTGCAAATACGTGTAGAACGTGTTGAGATTCAGCCCGGTCTTGCCCTTCCAATCATAGTCGTTCGGGAAGCTGGCGTGAAAGCTTTGCGGGTCGTGCCCGCCGCTGCCGTGACCGCGATTGCGGACCGCGCAGGTGTAGCGCAACTCAGTGCCCGTGCCGTCCACGGTGATCCAAGTCATGTTGAACTTCGCGTGGCTGCCGCCGGTTCCTCCCGCCGTATCATTGATAGAGGTGAGCGTCGTCTTATCCGCCGCTTTTACGACCATCCGGTAAATCGGAGCCGCGCCCGCATAGACCGTATTATCGACTTGATAGAGGCAATTCGTCACCTGCGCCGGGAAATAGGTCGAAGTCCCCGTATTATAATCCTGCGCAATTTTTGGCCATGTCCGGGTGTTCGAAGCCGAGTCGCTCGCCTGCACGTAAAACTCCACAATTGCTCCGTTCGCCTGCGCTGGAATCTGCGCGCCATAGCGCCCGTCGCCCGCAAGACCGTCGCTGTGCGCACCGTCGTCGAACATCGGTGTGGAGGTGAACGAGCCCGCTGCATCCAGCTTGTAATGAAGCGTCGCCGTCAGCCCCGTGGTCAGCTCGTCGAGAAGCTTCGCGTTGACCGTCACCACGTCGGACGAAGTCGGCAGCAGGGGGAAATGCTCCACGCTGGTGATTATGGGCGCGATATTGGCGGACGCGATGGAGTTCGCAGCGCCGGGAGTTCCATTGACTGTGGTCGAATCGCCCCAGTTTTGGCCTTGTGAATTGTCCATTGCCTTATTGATCAGCTCCAGCGATTTCCCAAAACCGTCCGCCGCAGTGTAATAACCCCATCCGCTGTAACCCTGATCCGCCACCGCATCCTTCCTCCGCGTCGCCCAATCTCCGTCATCCGCGTATTTCATCGAATCGCGAGTCACCAGCGTCGCGTCCTTCAGCGTGATCTGGTTGCTGCTATTCGAGAGCTGCCCCACCCAGCCCGCGACGTAGTTCGTGACCAAAGGGTATTTCGCCGAGAAAGCCGCCGCATTTGAAGCGACGACCAGATAGCCGCCCGCCGGAATCGTCGTCCCGCCCGGCACCGTAAAAGCCACACCGCTCGTAAACTGCCAGCCGCCGATGGAAGCCGCGGTCGCGTCCGGATTGTGAAGCTCAATGTATTCTTCCAGCGGGTTTTCCGACTGCGGGTGATACATGAGCTCCGAAATCACGACATCCGCCCTGGCCGAAGCAAGAAGGGCGATGGGTGTGACCAGAAGGAAGAAACGAGTGGTGATAGAACGTTGCATGGAAATGGAATGGGTGGGGAGAGGGCCTATCTAGTCGTGGAATCGTCACTTTCCCAACGGAATATTCTAACAGTTTAGAGATGCTCCCGGCCCCGCAGG
Source organism: Verrucomicrobiaceae bacterium (assembly GCA_043719365.1). Classification (GTDB taxonomy): domain Bacteria; phylum Verrucomicrobiota; class Verrucomicrobiia; order Chthoniobacterales; family Chthoniobacteraceae; genus SXWH01. The sequence continues at coordinate 4,537 of JAYSTZ010000815.1, forward strand.
GAGAAAACCGTTCATCAAGGCGATCTTCAATCGAATGCTGGACAAGCATCTCACGTAGTATTACTTATACCGCTGGCATGAACAAGGTCCCCAACACCGAAGCGAAGTTTCTAAACGCAGATGCGGCGGCGAGCTCCCCAAACGGGCTCGAAGCGAGCGATTCCGCGTGGCTGACCACGCTTGCAGGGGCTTCTCCAGCGGGCATCTATCGCACCAACGGAAATGGCGAGTGTACGTGGGTGAACGACAAGTGGACTGAGATGACGGGCCGCTCATTCGGCGAAGCCATGGGGAACGGCTGGCAACGGGCAATTCACCCCGACGATTTCGAGAGACTCATGGCGGAGTGGAATGGCCTTCCCGTTTCCGGCGGTTTGTTTTGCAGTGAATATCGCTATCGCCGCCCGGATGGCACGGTCCGATGGGTTCTTGGGCGTGCTTCGGAGGAGCGGGACAATGAGGGGAATCTTTTGGGATTTATCGGCGTCGTAGTGGACATTACCGAGATTCGGCAGCGGGCGGCAGGTCCGCTCCGCAAACCGATTTCTGCTGTGAAGAAAGAGCTCAGCCGTCGTGAACTCGAAGTGGCTCGGTTCCTCGTTGAGGGCAGGACCAATCGACAAATCGCGCAGAAGCTGGGCATCAGCGTTCGCACGATCGAAGCCCACCGCGCGCAACTCATGCGGAAGTTGCGGCTTAAGTCCATCGTGGGACTTGTGCGCTTTGCGATGGCTGGTGGATTGGGGGCGAAGTGAGCGACGTGTAAAAATCGGGGGGAAGGTCGAGGGCGGGAGCCTCACCCAGGATACGTGCTCACTTTCTAGCGGATGTTCAATATTTGACCGAGCGCTTGCCCTTTCGCCCTCCCTGCGGATAGCCTCCACGGATGTCGGCGAAAAAACGCACATCGTCCGCGGAAAAGCACAGCTCTGCGGCGGTCGAGGACTACCTCGAACGAATCCTCGAACTCATCAACACGAAAGGCTACGCCCGCGTGGTGGACATCGCCGAGTCCCTGAAAATCTCGCAGGCGAGCGTTACCAACATGGTCCAGCGCCTCGATGGGGAAGGGCTGCTGAACTACGAGAAATACCGTGGACTTGCGCTCACTGCCTCCGGCGAGGCTCTGGCGAAAAACATCACGCGGAGGCATCGGATTCTGACGGATTTTCTCCGGTTGTTTGGGCTCGATGAAGATGTGATTTACCACGATGTCGAAGGGATGGAGCATCACATCAGCCCTCCCACGTTGAAGGCCCTTGAGGCGCTCACGAACCAATTGTCCAAGCAACCCGCGCTCACAGCGCGAGTTCGCGCGGAACTGTGATTTGACGCGGGGTTCCCGGGTGTGTTTAAATGTGGAATGATCCGAAGCCCGGAGAAAGTAACCCGCGAACCGGAGGTAGCCTGAAAGGCAACCCCTTCGGGGCTTCACACCTCCCGCGAAGCGGCACTTCGATTGATTGGTCGCTTCGCGAGTCATATTCAGCCGCGAAGGGATTGCCTTCCAGGCTACCTGCGGTTCGCGGGCTACTTTGCGCTTCGCGCTATTCCACTATTAAACACACCTACCGGTTCCCGGAACCGCACTCTTACTGTCGCACTTCTTCCGTGGACGACTAAGGGGTTCTCGCTATTCTCGTGTCACCTTTCATGAAACGCATCCTTCCTTTCCTTTTAGTCGCGGCGTCGGTCGTCACGTTTTTCTCCATCCTCGTTCCGCCGGAACGCGCGGCGAAGATCCCTGTTGCTCATGTTCCGCCATCGGAGTCGGCGATTGCGGCGGTAGTGCCGCATTCAGTCCCTGTAGCCGACCCGCAGAATTTGCCGGAAACCCGAGCCGATGTCCGTTGGCAGGAAGAGGTGTCCGAGCCGGAACTGGAGTCATTCCGCACTTGGACGACCCGCTACATCGCCGCGCTTCCGCAGCAGCGCGTGAAGATGGAGCCGGAAGGCGTTGCCATGGCGGCAGCGCGGCGCACGGAGATGATGGCGATTATCGAAAACGACCCGCAGCGCGCCGTGGAGCGGGCGGTTCCGGTGACAGTGTGGCGTCAAATGCCCGTCGCTGTCCGTGCGCATTTGGAGACGCGCGTGGATGCGAAAGGCGACGTTCTCGTTCAGGCGTTTTCTCCGCAGGCCGGGCAAAAACCGATGCCTGCCGCGCTGACGGCGCAAATTGGTAACGAAAGCTTTCGCGCCTATGGTGAGCAGCGCAACGTCACGAGATTTCGCATCCCGCTTTCGGGGATTTCGCTTTCGCACGCGAGCACGCCGGGAACGAGAACCGTAGCTCTGAGCAAATATGCGGGCCGAGTCCTGGAGCCGGTCGAAGTCGCGGAAGCGAAGGCATCGCTCGGCACTGATGCGCTCTGCCAAACGTCCGGCCAGCCTTCGTCCGCCAATGACGCAGAGATCGCCCTGAGCATCGGCGGAAGCGCGAGCTTTTACTGCGGCCCGGCCCACGCCGAAGCGGCGATGAGCGACGCGACCACAGCCGCCCTGACGTTTGTGGAAGGGCGCGCGTATCAGTCCACCGGCAACCGCAAGATACTCATCTACCGCGTCGATTTTTCGGACTACCAGGGACAGCGCGTGGACCAGGCTACGTTGGATACTTTGATCAAGGACATGCAAACGATGTGGAACGAAATGTCGTATGGCTCGTTCACATGGGTCGCACCGGGCGCTGCGGGCTCCCAGGTCACTCCGGTGCTGCGCCTGCCGCTCCCCGCAGACAGCTATACGGCGCTGGATAAGTTTCTCGATGCCTGCCGCGTCGCAGCGAAGGCGCAAGGCTACGATTACACCAGCTTCGATTTCGATATGGTCGTCACGGCGGGAAAACCGACCGCATCATTCGGCGGGGTGGGCTATGTCGGCTTTCGCGGCTGCTGGCTTGCGAACTCGCAGTGGAACCTCGGCGTCGCTTCGCACGAACTCGGCCACAACGTCGGCCTAAACCACGCGAACTATTGGGACTCTCCGAGCACGAACCCCATCGACTCCGCCGGTACGTCCGTCGAATACGGCGACGGCATCGACATCATGGGCGTCGGCGGCAATACCGACATGCGCCGGCATTTCAACGCGCGGGAAAAGAATCTTCTCAACTGGGTGCCCAACGCATCGGTCTTCCAGGCTGGGGCGTCCGGCACTTACCGCATTTACGCGATGGATAAAAGGGCCAGCGGCACCGCGAATCTCGCGCGTGCCATCCGCATCGACCGCCTCAACAGCGCGGAGGATTGGTGGATCGATTACCGCCAGCTCTATGCCGCCTCGAACACCAGTGCCAAAAACGGCGTCTGGCTCCGCTGGGGCCAGACCGGCAACGCAAAGACGAACCTCATCGACATGATTCCCGGCGGCTCCAAGGACGACGCGCCGCTGCTCATCGGCTCGACCTATACCGACGCCTCCGATTCCACGAACCCGATTTACATCACGCCGATCGCCCGCGGCAATGTGGACCCGGATTGGGTGGACGTGCGCATCATCCAAGGCGCGGGCTTGAACAAGCAGCCGAGCGTCACCATGAGCGCGACGAACACCGTCCCGAATCCGAACGTCAACACGACAATCACCGCGACCGGTCTTGACCCCGACGGCGACCCGCTCACGTATTTATGGGACATGGGCGACGGATCGTCCGTTTCCAACAATGCCCCGACGATCACCTACAAGTATCCCTCCAACGGCAACCGCACGGTTCGTTGCACAGTCTCGGACGGACGTGGCGGCACGGCCACCGGCAGCATCGTTATTAAAGTGGGCGGGCAGACCCTTTTCACCGTCTCCGGGGCGGTGAAAAACGTGAGCGGCAATCCGATGCAAGGCGTCACTGTCAGCGCCGGTGGAACGCGCACCGACGTGACCGATACATCGGGCAACTACACCATCACCAACCTCCCGACCGGCAGCTACACACTCACCGCAACCAAGACCGGACTCACGATCAATCTCGCGTCGGGCACCGCGAATCCCATCGCAGTCGGTCCGCTGCCCGTGGGCGATAAACTCAACACGAACTTCACCGTCGCACCCGGTGTCCCGAGCCTCGGCGCGATGCTCTCCGCCATCGTGGATTCCGGTTCAAATACGGGCGACATCACGCTCCCGCTCACGGACCCCGATACGCCTCTCGCCAACATCACCCTCACCGGGACCTCGTCAAACGTGACGCTCATTCCGAACGCCAACATCACATTTGGCACACGCGGCACAGCTCGCACTTGTCGCGTCGCCGCCGCCGCCAACAAGACGGGCAACGTCACCATCACGATCACCGCACGCGACCCGCAGAATAACCAGACCACCACCACGTGGCCGGTGACGATCAATAACAACCCGACCATGACGGGGCTCACCCTCACCACCCAGCAGGACACACCCGTGGAGACCGACCTGCGCCTCCGGGTGACGGACGACCTTGCTGCGAATACCGCCATCGCTTTTGAGCTATCGCGCGTCATCGGCGGAACGGCGGAGATTCTCGCGAATGGATATACCGCCCGCTTCACGCCGACTCCCGGCTATCAAGGCCCGGCCAGCTTCCGCGTAACGGGTCGCGACCAGTCGCTGAGTTCGCGCCTCGTGCTGCTCTATGATTTCGAGCCGCCGGATGTCACGACCGACGGCAAGACGTTCGACTACGGCAATTACCATTTCGACGGCACACTCGATCTCGTCGGGACCAGCGAATATAATTACCTGCCCGAATCCCCAGAGCCGCTCAAGCCGTTCAGCACCCGCTCGCTGAGTTTTTCCGACAACGGTTTGGACAGCGCCGCGCGACTGCTGCGCGTGATTTCGGTCAACGATCTCGACTTCAGCAACAGCCCGACCGGATGGTCTTTCAGCACTTGGGTCAATCGCCGGAGCAATTCGTCCGACGACATCATTTTTCACGTTGGTGCCGGAGATGGCGACGGGCCCGAAGATGAGCTGAAGCTGTTTTTCCCAGCAAATGAGGAAAAGATTCTCCTCACCAAATACGGCGCATCCGGATTCGCGGGAGGTCTTTCTGCTAATAATGTGGGCGTCAATCAATGGCACCATGTCGCGGTTACTTGCACAATCAGCACAGCCGGTCAGGGCGTGTTTTCGCTCTACCTCGACGGATTCCTTGTGGGAACCTCGCCCGCGCTTCCTCTCGCGTTCGACCAGTCCGCACCAATCGCATTTGGAGGTCACGCAACGGCGACCAATCCCGGCCGATGGCTCGACGGCTCGCTCGACGACGTCTCGCTTTATAGCAACGTGCTGCCTCATTCCGACGTCGCCGGGCTCGCGAGGTTTGGTACCCGGCATTATCTCGGCCAGGCTGCCAGCGCGGATATCACCGTGACCATTAATGGCCCCAACGACCCACCAACCGTGCAGCCCATCGCGAATCGCCGCGTTCCCAACGGTTCCTCGACCGATATCGTGCCGGTTTTGGTTTCTGATGCAGAGACGCCCGTCCGCGATTTGATTGTCAGTGCGACCTCCAGCAATCAGGCGCTCGTTCCAAATGCGAACCTCGTTTTTGTCGCCACGACACCCTGGGTGAGCACCGATGTCGGCGCTGTCGGTGCGGCGGGAAGCACCACGGAAACTGCGGGCACCTTGGTCGTCCGCGGCTCCGGCGCGCAGATTGAAACGACGCAGGATGAGTTCCGCCTCGTCCACCTGCCGATGACGGGCGACGGCGAAGTCATCACCCGCGTTGTGAGCATGGATTACACAAACGAAAAAGGCCGCTCCGGAATCATGTTCCGCGCGGGCACAACCGATAACGCGGCATTTGCTTTCGTCGGCGTTGGGCCGGGCTCGAGCGCCATTTTCCAGGCGCGTTCGGCTGCTGGGGTTGCTACCGCAACCATCGGCGAGGCGGCACGAATCCCGATGCCCCGCTGGTTGAGGCTCGTCCGCTCCGGCAATACGATCACCGCATTTCATGCAGCAGACAATGCGGGCATCCGCGGCGAGTGGATTCCGCTGGGCTCCACCACGATCGTTCTCCCGTCCACAGTGAATGCAGGGCTCGCGGTGAACAGCCACGTGCACGCCACACTCGCCACGACCTTGTTCGACAATATCTCCGGCGACATCGCCAGCGGCGCACGTCGCAAACTCATTATCCTGCCGGTGGCCAATGTTCCCGGCACGGCGACAATCACGGTGACCGTCAGCGACGGGCTGCTGTCATCGAGCACGTCTTTCGATTTCAGCACGAATACCGCGCCGACTATTTCGGCGGTGCTAGACCAGGGACTGGAGCAGGGGACCACGAGCGCCGCGATTCCGGTGACTATGGGCGACGAAGAGACAGACGCCGCCAGCATCACGCTGACCGGCACGAGCAATAATCAAAGCATCATCGCAAACTCGGGCATCACATTTGATGGCTCCGGCGCAAACCGGACCATCAGTCTGCACGCGAAACCCGGCGTGAAGGGCCTCGTCGAAATCACACTCACCGCCAACGACGGGCAGCTTACCTCCTCGCGAACCTTTCGCGTATTCGTCGCGCCCGCCGGAACCATGATGGTCAATGTGGCAGGCTTTGGAAAACTCAGCGGTTACTTCGGTGAAACGACGCAGATTCCCGGCCGCCAAATCACGATTGGTGCGAAAGCGGTGGGCGGTCAGGCCTTCCAAGGATGGCGCGGCGTTATCACCAGCTACGAACCGCAAATTTCCTTCACGATGCCCGCCGTGATTTATCTCGAAGCAAACTTCGGTGCATCGCCTTATCCCCGGCAATCCGGTGTGTGGAATGGGCTGATTCTCGACGACCCACGCACCCATGCGCACACGGGCGGCATCGTCATGAACGTAAGCGATTCCGGTGCTTACAGCGGCAAGCTGACGTACGGCGGAAAGCCGTGGTCGTTCCGTGGAATTCTCCACACCGACGGCACGGCGGGAGACGCCACAATCGTCCGGAAAGATCTTGAGGACCTGGTGCTTCGCTTCGCGTGGAACGGAACCCAGCACTCCATGAGCGGAACGCTTTCAGAAGGCTCGACCGAATCCGCATTCACTGCGCACCACGCGCTGTACACGACATCGAAGCGGCCCGAAGGAGCACAGCGTCCGATTCCTTCAAACCTCATCGGAAAAGTCACGGCTCTCTTCACGGCGGACCCGACCGCAGGCCCCACGGGGACTGGGTTTGCGACAGGCTCCGTTTCCGGTTCCGGTGCGGTGAAACTTGCGGGCAAACTCGCCGACGGGACTTCATTCAGCAGCGGTTCATTCATGTCCATCGGCGGCGACGCTCCTTTCCACGTTGATCTCTACAAAGGACTGGGATCGGCATCCGGCTATCTCGCCTGGCGCAATATTCCCGGCAGCGATTTCACTGGATCGGTGACCACATTCCGCCCTGCGGATCCGCTCGACCCGACCTTCAGCACCGGCTGGCCTGATGGTGCCACGCTTACGGTCGCAGGTTCGTATTTTGTCGCGCCGCGCGCAGCCCGCAATGGAAGCCCGGCTGTCCTGCCATTCCCCGATCTTCTTGAGGACGATGCGGATGGCAATGCGACGCTCAACCTAGAAGGGGCCGGCTACCTCGGTGAGACGCGGGAGGTTCACATTTCCGACCTCGGCAAGCTGTCGCTTACGCCGTTGGCAGACGAGAAGATGTCGCTCGCGCTAAAGTCCAGCAACGGGCTCCTGTCCGGTGCTTCGTTGATAAACGGCAAATCCATCAAGCTCTGTGGAGCCATCCTGCAAAAGGCAAATACCGGCGCGGGATTCAGCATCACGACAGGAGCAGCCGGCGGCTTCACGCTGGAGCTCGCCGAGCCGCAGAATTAGCGCGAGCGTTTCGCGGCGAGCACGGCTTCGATTTTGCCGAGCGGCAGGCAGTTCACCACGTCCTCGCGGGTGAGCCAGCCTTTGCGCGCGGAGCCGATTCCGAACGACACAAATGCAAGTTGCGATGTATGGTGGGCGTCGGGATTGATCGAAGTCTTCACGCCCTTCGCCTTGGCTGCGGCCCAGTGCCGCCAGTCCATATCTAGGCGGCGCGGATTGGCGTTGAGCTCGATGATCGTTCCTGTCCGGGCGGCGGCGTCGATGATTGCGCCTGTGTCCACCGAGTACGCTTCGCGCTGAAGTAGAAGTCGGCCTGTGAGATGCCCGAGCATCGTTACGTATTTGTTCTCCATCGCGCGGATGATTCGCGCGGTCATCTCCGCTTCGGAGAGCTGAAACGATGAGTGTACGCTCGCGACGACGTAGTCGAGTTGCGCCATGATCTCGTCGGAAAAATCCAGCGTGCCGTCTTTGTGGATGTCCACTTCGCTCCCCGCGAAAATACGGAACTCGCCTTTGTATTCCGCGTTCAACTCACGAATCTCTTCGAGCTGCGCGAGCAGGCGTGTCTCATCGAGCCCCCTAGCCTGAACCGATGCCTTCGAGTGGTCCGCGATCCCGAGATATTGCATCCCGAGCTGCTGCGCCGCCTCAGCCATTTCGCGTAGCGAATTGCGTCCATCGCTCGCCGTCGTGTGATTGTGAAAGCAGCCGCGCAGGTTTTGTAGCTCGACGAGTTTCGGTAGCGTGTGCTCTTCGGCGGCTTTGAATTCGCCGTAATTCTCCCGCAACTCCGGCTCTACGTAGTCGAGGCCGAGTGCGCGATAAAGGTCCGCTTCTTCGCGAATTTCCGGCACTGGTTCCGGGGTCACTCGTGGCTTGTCGTCGGGGCCGAGCCGATACTCATTCAGCGTCCAGCCGCGGGCGAGCGCGCGCTGGCGCATCACAATGTTGTGCTCTTTGGAGCCGGTGAAATAGTTGAGCGCAAACGAAAACTGGTCATCCGTGACGACGCGCAAATCCGCTTGAATGCCGCTCTTCAGCCGCACCGAGGATTTGGTCGCGCCGTGCGCCATCACGCTTTCGACCATCTCGTGCTTCACGAAAAACTCGCTCACCGTTTCCGGCGAATTGGTCGAGACGAGGAAATCCAAATCGCCGCAGGTCTCGCGCTTCCTGCGGTAGCTTCCGCACGCTTCCACGCGGATGACTTCAGGCAGCGAACGAAGGTCTTCGCGCATGTGCTCCGCCTCCGCTGCGACATCGCCCAGCCGGAATCGCCCGGCGTGTTTCTTCGCGTCCTCGATCCCCTTTAAAATGTTTGCCGCCGTCTTTTCGCCGAAGCCCTTCAAACCGGCCACGCGTCCATCTTTGCAGCCCGCTTCGAGCTCGGGGACGGTCGTGATGTTGAGTTGCTTCCACACCGCCTGGATCTTCTTCGGCCCCATGCCCACGATGTCGAACATGCCGAAGATTCCCGGCGGGAATTCCAGCTTGAGGATGTTGTAATACGAGCAGTTTCCCGTGAGCACGATTTCCGTGATCCGTTCGGCGATTCCTTTCCCCACACCATCGATGTCGGCCACTTTGCCCTCCCCGACCACCTGAGTCAGACTGCCGGAGAACGTCTCGATGGCACGCACCGCATTTTGATACGCGCGAATCTTGAAGATGTTTTCGCCCTTCAGCTCCAGCATCGTCGCGATGTGTTCGAGGATCTCGGTTACTTGTTCTTTAGTCACTTCTGCCATGAGGCAAGGTTAGCGGGGCGTTAAGGGAAGATGCCAGCGCGAAGAGTGGCGGGGAAGTGACGGGGTGTGATCAAAAGTGGAATGATCCGAAGCCCGGAGAAAGGAGCCCGCAAGTCCCTTCGCGGAGTCACACCTCCCGCGAAGCGGCACTTCGATTGATGGGTCGCTTCGCGAGTCATATCCAGCCGCGAAGGGACTCGCGGGCTACTTTGCGCTTCGCGCTATTCCACTTTTAGTCACACCCGAAATGACGAGTGACGAAACGCAAGCGTAGGGCTCGATCAACACGCTTGCGCCTCGTCATTCACTATTTTCCTCTCACCGGAACGTTCGGCTGCACATCTTCTGCGGCGAGACGGCCGGTGACTTCCGCGGCGGTGAGCATGCGCATGTTCAGGATCTCCGCCTGTGCGGGATCGAGGTCGGCGGCGCATTGGTGAAAGAGACCTTTTACGGCGCGTGGAAAACATGCGGCGATTTTCACGCAGCCAGCGGCGAGTTCTTTCAGCGCGGGATCTTTGCGGGCGGACATTTCGCAGAGGTCGGCCACGGCGTCGAACGCGACTCCACTGTCGCAAAGGCTTTGGAGCACGGCGGCTTTGACTTCTTTTGGGACGACCTGCGCGTATTGGCAGTGGCAGTAAAGGATGCGTGGTGCGGACATGGTCTAACTTTGAACGACGTCGCGATGCGTGGGCTCGGGTTTGCCGGGACGGAAGAACTCCAGGTGCTCGATTTTCGCGGTGACTCCATCGCGCTGGATCGCTGCGACGGCTCCGTGCAGCGCGTCGCGGATGGATTCGGGCGAGGCTTCGGCGCGGCAGTTGAGGATCACTTGTGCGCTGTCGATCGGCTCCTCCAGCCGCAGCGAAAGTTCCGGCACAAAATCGCTGCGCACCAAATTGATCGCCGCCACATCGCCGAGACCCGAGTCGGGGCTCAGCGTCATTTTCAAATGCGC
>JAYSTZ010000816.1:0-5757 GCA_043719365.1 Verrucomicrobiaceae bacterium
GTCCTCCGCGTTCACAAAGCTCTGCGACGCCTTCGACTCACGCACCCAAAACGGGCAGGACATGACCCACGAAACCAAGCTGCTCGACTCCGCTGTGGACTCCATCAAACGCACCTTCGCCCGCCGCGCCGCTGCCTCGCTCTTCTCGGGGCGCGACGGCACACTGCCCAAGGCCAGCGAAACCTCGTCTTCCGCTGCGGATCTCGAGTTGATCACATGGCTCGTCATCATGGACAGCAAGACGGATTGACGGAAAACCATATTCCCGTATCTTTGCGCAATGAAAACGACTATCGACATCCCGGACGCCCTCTACAAAAAGGCCAAAATCCGCGCCATTGAGCGCGGCCAGACCCTCAAACAAATCGTCCTTGCTTCTCTGGAAGCTGAGCTGGAGCCGCGCGAGGATTGCGCCAAGGTCGCCGAAGAACCCAAGTCTTACTGGGCAAACCGAAAGCTGCTACCCGAGTTTAAGAAACACTGGGAGTCGGGGGCACTCTCAGGCGGCACCGATTCCACCACCATCATCTCCGAAGACCGAGACGCGCGATGAACGCTGCATACTTCGACGTCTCCTACCTCGCCAAGCTCCACTGGCGCGAGCCCGGAACCGAGCAAGTCTGCGCTCTTGCAGATACCCTCCCAGCCATCGCTTGCAGCTACCACGGGCGCGCGGAATTTGCCGCCGTCGGGCATCGCAAAATCCGCGAAAAAGCCGCCGACCTCGCCCAAGCCCGCAGCGCCTTCGCGCAACTTGAGCTAGACACTCACGCTGGCGGCATCCTTTGGCAGCCTCTCACCCCCGCAGTCTATGCGCGAGTCGAGTCCTTCTTCCTTCGCGACTCCGGCACCGTCTTCCTCCGCGCCGCAGATGCCCTTCACCTCGCTTGTGCTGCCGAACACGGCTACCGCGAAGTCTATTCCAACGACCGCCACTTCCTCGCCGCAGCGCCGCTTTTCGGGCTCAAAGGGGTCAACATCATCACTTCCTAACACATGCCCGCTCCCGATCTCCGCGATTCCATCGCATCCGCACTCGCCGCCTTCGCCAACCAGCCGCTTCGCGTCGCCGCCAATGGCCTGCTCGCGACCCTTGGCTACGAGAGCGAAAAGACCATCGACCTCGGCAGCTCCTCTCCCAACGCATTCCTAGACTTCCTCCGCCTCCACGCAAAGGACGCCGCGTTTGACGAAACCAAGGCCCTCTTTCCCGATTGGAAATCCGCAACCGCCTCCTCCGTCTCACCGCCGACAGCCCCGACTTCCTCGCCATCATCAAAGCGGAGGGCAAAGTATGAGCACCGCCGACACGAGCGATCTGGAGCGCGAGATCGACCAACAGGTCTGCGCACTCTACGGCCTGACGCCGGAGGAAATCGCCATCGTGGAGGGCACCGCCCCATGAACCCGCCGGACGACCATGCAGCGGGTAGGGTAGGCGTCCCGCCTGCCGTGCTGCGCGTCCCGCGTAGCACACCGAGCGACGATCCGCTTTCCCAACGCAAAAACACTTCCGAATGTATTCCGCAAGATGCGGAACACGGCGGGCGGGACGCCCACCCTACCCGCATCCACGATACCGCGGCCCCGCACCTCGCCGCCTACGCCCCCGAGGCCAGCGCCGCCCAGCAGCGCGACTTTCTCACCAACCTCTACAGGACGCTCAACGCGCCAAGCCATCCCATCCGCAATCGACTACTCCGCATCTCCGCGGATAGCCCCGAACTCCTCGGCGTCATCAAGGCCGAGGGCATGGTATGAGCACCCCTGCCGACACGAGCGCCCTGGAGCGCGAGATCGACCAACAGGTTCACACCCTCTACGGCATGACGCCGGAGGAAATCGCCATCGTGGAGGGCACCGCCCCATGAAAACTAAAATCCTTGAACCATGCCGCTGAATTTTGAATGGGATGAGAAAAAGGCAAAGACGAACGCCGCCAAGCACGACGTTCGCTTTGAGGAAGCTGCGACCGTCTTTGCGGATCCGCTGTCGTTGACGATTCCTGATCCGGCCCACTCGCACGCGGAGGACCGCTTCATCATCCTCGGGGAGTCACACGGCGGCAAATTACTAGTTGTCGTTCATACGGAGAGAGGCGACAATCTTCGCATCATTAGCGCCCGCCATGCAAACCGGCGGGAACGGAAAAACTATGAAGAAGGCCACTAGCAAAACCACAGAACCCGCGATGCGGGAAAACTACGACTTCACAGAAGGCGTGCGTGGCAAACACGCCCACCGCTACGCACTGGGAACAAATCTCGTGCTGCTGGAGCCGGATGTAGCGAAGGCATTCCCAAACGCCGCCGCCGTGAACGAATCGCTCCGTGCCCTAGCAGGCATCCTCCGTCGCCGGGAAGAATTAGCGATTCAGTAATTCATCCCGATCCGAAAATAAATCATGATTCAAGAACTCGATTGCGTAGCACTCACCTGCGACTTGCCGGAACACGGCCTAATCGCAGGAGACGTAGGCACCGCCGTGCTGGTGCATGGTGAAGGCGTGGCATACGAGGTGGAGTTTGTAGGCTACGACGGGCACACTGTGGCGCTCATCACCCTAGAGCGCACCCAACTGCGCCCTCTCGCCACCCGAGACATCCCGCACGCACGGGAACTCGCCGCCGCGTGACCGCCGACACAAGCGCCCTAGAGCGCGAGATCGACCAACAGGTTCACGCCCTCTACAGCCTGACGCCCGAGGAAATCGCCATCGTGGAGGGCACCGCCCCACGAAGCCTTTCGATCTCACCATTTTCCGAGACGCGATGGCGGCTGGCAGCATCGAGTGGCGCAAACATGTGCTGCAAAAACTTGCCGAACGCGGCATCCCGCAAGACTCCGTCCGGGAAGTGTTGCTCCAGGGCGAAAGGATTCGCGAGTGTGCCGACGACAAACCGTTTCCCAGCGCACTCTTTCTAGGCTACGTTTCTGGCAAGCCGCTCCATGTCGTGGCTGCGTGCGACGAAACGAACCGGCAGGTGTATATCATCACGGCCTACGAGCCATCGCTGGAAATTTTTGAAGCAGACTACCGAACTAAACGAAAACCATGAACCCAATCAATATCACCTGCCCACTTTGCGGCGGAAACAAAACTGAAGGCACGACCACATTCACAGCAGACTTGGGGAGCGGGGTCGTAGTCGTGCGGCGGGTGCGTGCCACCATCTGCTCGCAATGCGGTGAAGAATGGATCGACGACGCGGCTGCCCGCCGACTGGAGCAAGTAGTGAACGAAGCACGCTTGCAGCACCGCGAAGTAGAAGTCACCGCCTTTGCATAGGCACATGGCGGAGCGCGACCTGATCTTCCACGACACCGCGGCCCCGCACCTCGCCGCCTACGCCCCCGAGGCCAGCGCCGCCCAGCAGCGCGACACCCTCACCCACCTCCACCAGACACTCAACGCCCCCAGCCACCCCCTCCGCAACCGCCTCCTCCGCCTCACCGCCGACAGTCCCGACCTCCTCGCCATCATCAAAAGGGAGGGAAAAGTTTAGTTCGTCACAACCAGCAGCGTTACCCTAGAAACGGCGATTGATGGCCCGCGAAAGGCGCGAAAAGGCGCGAAATCATACTCTTACGAAAAATCACCGCCTCATTCGGAGGGTGAACTCTCATTTCCTCGAAAACCTTCTATTTTAGCGTCTTTTTGCGCTTTTCGCGGGCTCCAATCACGCATTTAGGTTTATGAAGACCAAGCGGAAGCGCACTTGTGGCAGAGTTGAGTCGGGTAATGGGGATTCTGCGGGCTTTGCCCGAATCCTTAAGTGATACGAAGTTGTTACACGCGGACGTTGGCGGGCGGGGGAAATCACGATACCGTTCGGAGCAATGCATTTTCGCATCCTCATTTCGTTGCTGTTTTTTGCGCTGACGCTGCTTCGTGCAGCGCCTGTGTTTGAAACGCTTGCGGATTTCGAGCGCGCGGGCACGAATCCATCGGCACGGTTGGTGGCTCATCCCGATGGGAACTACTACGGCACGACTCTGGATGGCGGCGTATTCAATTTTGGAACCGTGTATAAACTGACCCCTGGCGGGACGGTGACGAAGCTGGTTTCATTCACGGGAACGGAAGGAGCGGCCCTTGGTTCATACCCGGCGGCAGGGCTCACGCTCGCTGGCGACGGTTCGCTTTTCGGGACGACCGGCAACGGCGGCGCGGGCGATTTCGGCACTGTTTTCAAAGTGACCACGGCGGGCGTTTTCACGAGCCTGGTGGAGTTCACGGGGATGAACGGAGCGAAGAAAGGCTCGGTGCCGAACGGGCTTGTTCTCCACCCCGACGGCTTTTTCTACGGCACCACGCAGGCGGGCGGTGCGGGCGATTTCGGGACGGTTTTCAAATTGGATCCGGCGGGCAACTTAACGACGATCGCGGAGTTGACCGGCACAGTCGCACCGCGAAAAGGAACCGCCCCGACCGGGCGCCTCGCCTTCAGCGGGGCGACCCTTTACGGCGCAGCGCAGGCCGGTGGTGCGAACGATTGCGGGACTGTTTTCAGCGTGACCACCGATGGCGTGTTGTGGCTCTTGCTTGCGGAGTTCACAGGCACGGCAGGACAGAAACGAGGCAGTGGACCGCTGGGCGGTGTGACTCTTGTGGGGACGACACTCTTTGGAACGACCGAAGCCGGCGGCTTGCTTGACTCCGGGACGATCTTCCGACTTCCAACCAACGCGACGAGCTTCGCAACGATTCGTGATTTTGGAGGGCCGGACGGTTCCGCGCCCGCCGCACAACTGCTCGCCTCAGCGGATGGGTTTCTGTACGGCAGTACGGTGAGCGGCGGGACGGAAGACGAGGGGACGTTGTTCAAAGTGTCCTCTGGTTTTCCTTACACCTATTCGCTCGTTGCGACTTTCAGTGGCGGCTCCGGCGCGGTTCCGGGATCGGGGCCGCGTGGTGCTTTGATCGTGGGGCACGATGGCCAATTGTACGGCACCACCGAAGCCGGCGGACAGGCGTGGAACGGAACGGTTTTCAAAGTGACTGCTCTTGGAGCTGTGACATCGCTCACGTGTTTCACAAACACGACTGGCTGGAATCCGATCGGCGCGCCGCTTCACACCACGGCGGGCGTGATTTTTCCGAATCACTCCGGAGGCGCTGCGGGACGGGGAACTTTGATGCGGCTCGCGCCGACCGGAACGCCGTTCGTTGATAGTAACTTCCCCGAAAGCGTCGGAGAGCCTGCAGGAACCGTAATCGATATGTCCGGCATGCGTTTCGGGCTCTCGGAAAGCCGGCGGCTTTATACGTTGTCCGATTCGTCCTCGCCGCTCGCATTGGCGACGGTGAGTTCCGCCATCGGGTCCGATGCCGAGGAACCCGCGGACGGGCACGACGGGTTCCTTTACGGCACTTCGAAAACCGGCGGTTCGTCCGTGAAGGGTGCCGTCTTCCGTCTCGCGCCCTCGGGCGCTGCTACGCTTCTGGTTACATTTATCGGCGCGAACGGCCAGAGTCCGAATGCACCGCTCGCCTTTGGCGCGGATGGGATTTTTGGGACCACGGAAAAAGGCGGCGCATCGAACAACGGCACGATATTTAAAGCTACCACGGGAGGTGCACTGACGACGCTTTTTACATTCGGGGCGACGGGCCCGCGCAGACCGACTGCGGGGCTCGTCGCCGGCGTGGACGGAAATTTTTACGGCACGACTGCGCTTGGCGGCGCGAGCGATCAGGGTGTTGTATTTCGAGTGACGCCCGCCGGCGTGTTCACGGTGCTGAGAGAGTTTGCG
>JAYSTZ010000817.1:0-2506 GCA_043719365.1 Verrucomicrobiaceae bacterium
GTCCGTATAAACGCGGAAGTAGCAGAAGTGGCAGCGCTTCCGGCAAAACGGGATGTGGAAATAAACGCCCAGCGGCACCCCCGCCGGCGCGGGCTGCGCCAGCGCGCGCTGCACCTCGTCCGCCTCGTCCTTATGCCAGAACGAAAACGGCGGATAGTTCGCAACGAAGTAATTGCCCGCCGTGGTTTCATCCCCATCGGCGAGGAGTCGGTCGAAAGTTTCAGTCTTCATGCGCGGGCTTCGGGAAACGGGCGCGACCCTCGCGCAACGCCCGCCGCCGCGCAACGAAATAGTGTGTGTGCGTATTAAATCGCCTACCCCAACCCGGATCACTACGCCCGATTCCCCTTGGCCCAGACTCCCTAATACTGCGGACAAAGTGCCGACGTACAACAGTTAGGCGTTGCGGCTGTTTGGAATGAGACGTTCAAACGAAGATGCGGTAGTAGGCGTAAAGCAAGCTAGGAAGGAAGACGAAGAGTGAAATAGCCTTCGCGAACTGGCTGAAGTTCGAGAGATGCTCGCTGAGACCCCAAAAGTAATGGAAGTGAAGAAATGCGCCGACGGCAATATAGGCGACGGCAAGCCAGAAGCCGGCATCGCCCGTGAGGTCGGAGTTGGTGCCGCGACCAAAGAGAGTCGTATGACCGCGCCGGATGCAGACAATGCCGTAGATAATTGGGACTGCTGCCAAGACAAGGCCCGCAAGCCACTGCTTCACGCGTCCGCCGGATGGGGCGCATCCTAAATCCTCGGCGTCGTCGAAGTATGTCCGCATCGGCCGGGTCCAAATGCTCTCTCTCATCCTCTTCATGGGGTCGTTAGGCGTTGCGGTTGTACTCAAGGTGAGGAAGACAATGAATGAACGATGTCGATGAGCGGCAGGAATAGAGCAAAGGTCGTAAAAACTGCGGGAACGAAGACGACGACAATTAAGCCGACTGAGTACAGGCGAGGCACAGGACGAGTGCGATACCGCCAAGCAAAGTAAATGGCAGCGGATGCGGCTGAGCAGGCAAGGAGAATCAAAAGCGGCTAAAAACGCAGCACAAGTGTCGTCGCTAATGGCAGCGGATGGTCGCCAAGCAAATCCCGAAAGATAGCGGCGAAGCGGGGAACAAGAAGAGGAACACCGACGGCACCAAGCGCAGCGAGGATCTTGAGAGCGTGCGAAACGATCGCTGCGATGGGACGCTCCGATGTTGACTCATTCGCTGTGAGTTGTGGTGTCATCAACTTCGATTACCCCCCCTCGTTACCAAACTCCGTTTGGTAATGCAATAAGGAGGGAAATTGCATGTTCCCACGGCGGGTGTGTCTGCGGGGCGGAGCCGAATGCGCGCCTGTCCACAGACACCCCGGCCGCGCGAAACACAGTTTCGCCCGGCGCAGGCGGCGGGGAGGAAGTGAGCGCAGCTTGTCTTCGTGCCGCCAGTCACTACGTTCCGCCATGAGCCGCTCCGAACTGATCGAGATGGTTGACCGGACTTCGCCCGAGGATCGGCTTCCTGGGCATGGCCGCGAGCTGGACCGCCGCCTAGACGCCATGCGCGCGGGCGATGAAGTGAGCCTGGAAGAAGCGCGCAAGCTGCACGAGGCGCTCGCCGCACGCGGATTGTGAGCAGTGGCTGGAAGCTGTCGGTTGATCGCGAGGCGAAATCAGCCGGCGTTAAGGGAGGATGTCGGCCACGTTGAGCGGGCGGTCGGGGAAAGCGGCGGGAGCGAGAGTCTCACCGGCCTGGCGGCGAAAGTGTTCAGCGTAACTTTCGCCCTGCGGCTGGCGGTACACTTCCACGAGCGATTCCGTGAGATTCACGATCCAATACTCCGGGATGCCGCTGCGGGCGTAGGCGCGGAGCTTGGCCGTGGTGTCGTAATGCAGGGAGCTGTCGGCCACTTCCACGGCGAGAAAAACATCTGCCGGCGTCGGCTTTTCGAGGCCGTCGTCAATGCTCAGGGCGACGAGGAGAATGTCGGGCTGCGGCTCGGAGAAATTGTCCAGGATGACGGGGCTCTGGCAATCGACGAAGCAAAGGTCGGCGTAGCGCCGATTGAGAACGCGAATGAGGCGGCGGACGGCTTTGATGTGATGTCTTCCGATGGGGGCCATGATGATGATTTCTCCTTCCAACAGCTCGACGCGGTCATCTTCGTGAAAGATGCCGACTTCGCCGAGTTTCTCGTACTCCTCGACCGAGAAACGGTAGGTGTCGATGTGCGCGATCATGGCGGGAGCGTGGCACGCGGCGGCAGCGGTGGCAAGGCGCAGCTCCGGCTACTTCGCGCCGAAGCAATACACGCTCCCATCCTCCGCGCCGATGACGATGCGGCCATCGGCGACGGCGGGCGAGGCGGTGACGGGTGCGCCGATTTCGTAGGCCCAGCGCTCTTTTCCATCGGCCAGGGCGACGCAATAGAGTCGGCCGTCAGCCGAGCCGACGATGATCGCGTCGCCGCAGACGACGGGGGAGCTTTCGACTTCGCCGCGGGTCTGGAAAGTCCACAC
>JAYSTZ010000818.1:0-2501 GCA_043719365.1 Verrucomicrobiaceae bacterium
CCCGCTTTTCCTTCCACGGGATTGCGCTTTGAGCTTGGGGGAAATGTCGCAGGCCGATCTGCGCCTCACCATTCCTCTACTCACAGCGTCGCTTCCGCCGAAAGTTAAAGCGGGGTCAAGCCCCCGCACTCCAAAGCCTAGAGGCACTCACGCGTCGATTTTCTAAAATGGACTTTCTTGACCAAGCCGTAATCGCCCGCCTCTCCCGACTGCACCTCGCCGTTCGCACGCCCATGCTTGGCTCTGTCACCGGGCTGCATCGTTCGGCGACTCGTGGTGCGTCGGTGGAGTTTGCGGAGTACCGCAAATACTCGCCCGGCGACGACCTCAAGTTTCTCGATTGGCGCGTCTTTGCCCGCACGGACAAATACTTCATCCGCGAATTTGAGGCCGATACGAACCTCCGCTGCTACCTCGTCGTGGACACCTCCGCCTCCATGAAGTTTCAGTCCGCCGACCACATGACGCGCTTTGACTACGCACGCCGACTCGCTGGCACGCTTGCGCATTTGCTCGTCCACCAAGGCGACGCCGTGGGGCTCACCGCCTTTTCTGCGAGAGCGGTGGACCTCCCGCCGCGCCACACGTCGTCCCATTTGCGCCAGCTCTACCAGCTCCTCGCCGACGCCAAACCATCCGGCGAAGCCAACATCGTGCAGACGCTCCACGACTTCGCCGAGCGCGTGCGCAGCCGGGCGCTCGTGGTGATTATCAGCGACTTCTTCGCCGAGCCCGGCGAACTGCTCGACGCCTTCAAACACCTCCGCTTTTACAAGCACGACCTCGCCGTTTTCCACCTGCTCGACCGGCAGGAATACGACTTCGATTTCACGCGCCCTGTGCGCTTCGTGGACATGGAAAATGGGGCCGACCTCATCACAGATCCCGCCGTCATCCGCGACGCCTACCGCGAAGCCGTCACCGACTACCTCGCCGCGATGAAGCACGGCTGCACGCAGTTCCAAGTGGACTACCACCTCACGTATCTCGACCAGTCATTCGAGGGCGTGCTCACGCAGTTTATGCTGCAACGGATACGGCAGTCGAAGAAGGGGGGGCGATGATGTTTACAAAAGCGACGTGTGAGTGCCGCGAGGCTTTGGAGTGCGGGGGCTTGACCCCGCTTTTCCTTCCACGGGGGTTGATGTTGAGCATCGAAAGATCATCGCAAGCAGGACGGACGCCGGCTGAACATCGCGGGATGATCAAAAGACTCAGAACGCTACTTCCGCCGAAAGTTAAGGCGGGGTCAAGCCCCCGCACTCCAAAGCCTAGCGGCACTCAGGACGCCAAAAAGGAGGCGGCGTGACCTACCTCCAACCTTGGTCGCTCTGGCTACTCACTCTCGCTCTGCTCCCCATCATCATCCACATGCTCAACCGCCTGCGCTACAAGACGGTGCAGTGGGCCGCGATGTACTTCCTCCTAAAGGCCAATAAAGCCGCCACCAAACGCGCCAAACTCCGCCAATACATCCTCCTACTTTTCCGTGCGCTGGCCGTGCTCTTCCTCATCTGGGCCATGATGCGGCCAAAGACCGGCGGCTTCCTCGGCAAGTCTGCGGGCGGTGCGCCGGAGGTTGTCATCGTCATGCTGGATCGCTCCGCCAGCATGGAGGCCCGCGTCGCCGCCGACCGGCAGGACACCAAGCGCCAGCAAGCCATCGCGCTGCTCACGGAAGCGGCGAAAGACAGCATCGGCAGCCGATTCGTCTTCATCGAAAACGTCCTCCGCGCACCGCTGGAAATCGCCGATTTGAAAACCCTCGCCACGATGCAAACCGCCGAGTCCACCGACACCGCCGCCGACATTCCGGCGATGTTCCGCACGGCGCTGGCGTATCTCATTAAAAACAAACCCGGCAGCGCAGAAGTGTGGCTTGCGAGCGACTTACAAAAAAGCAACTGGCGCGACGACAGCGCCGAGTGGCAGGACATCGCAGCGCGGTTCACCGGCCTGCCCGAGACGCACATTCGCCTGCTCGATCTGTCCTCCGCGCCCACCACGAATCTCTCCATCGCCGTGAAAGCAGCCGAGTTTCGCCCGTCGAAAACAGCGCCGGAAAAAGGCGCGCTCGCCGTCTCGCTGGAGACACGCAGCGGCGGCGCGACAGGCACGTTCCCGCTCAAAGTCACCCGCGACGGCGCGACGAGCCAGAGCGACCTCGTGCTCAATTCCGCCATCCGCCGCGAGGCCGTGAAATACGACATCGCCAAGCTCCCCGACGGCGGAGGCTGGGGAAAGTTCGAGCTACCTGCCGACGAAAATCTCGGGGACAATGCCGCCTATTTTACCTACCGCACACCCGTCCCGCTGCACGCCGCAATCGTCAGCGATTTACCCGGCGCAAAACGCTTCGCCTTCGCCGCCGCGCCCGACAAAACACGCACCGACCGCACTTCCGAAATCCAGCCCCACGCAAAGGCGGGCGAGGTGAAATGGAAGGACGCCGCGCTCATCGTCTGGCAAGGCCCGCCGCCCGCCGACGCTGTGGCCAAGCA
>JAYSTZ010000819.1:0-2499 GCA_043719365.1 Verrucomicrobiaceae bacterium
GCGCTTTGGCGATGAGGTAGATCACGTCGCAGCGAACCACCGTTTTCCTATCGAAGCCTTCGGTGCCGTTGAGGACGACTTCGCTCGCCGACAATTCACGGCCTGCGGGACGCAGGGTTGTGCAGATCAAGCCGTTGACGTGGGTGATGCGGTCTTTGCCGCAGCGTTCATCGTTGGACAAAATCACAACCCAATGGTCGCCGATTTCTTCGCCAAAGGGATATTTCCAAATCTCCCACTGGCGCATCATCGGAAGTCTGAAGGATCGAAGCCGGAAGCCTTCGCGAGCTGGTTCTCGGCGTCCACAAGCTCGTCTGTATAGAAACGGTCGAAATAGCCGGGGCGCGGCGTTTTGTAAGGCACCGCTTTCCGGGCTCGGACGATGCGCAATTCCCCGTCCACCGTGAGGGTAAGGGTGAGAGCCCGTTCGTTCGGATGCAATTTGATGAATTGCTTGACCAATCGTGATGCCTCCCCCGCGCTCATGGCGGGTTTTGCTGGGCGTCTGACTGTGCGCGACTTTGGCGCTCCGTTCAATTTCCTCAGAGTCTTCATTTCTGCTGGGTATTCCAATTTGCGAATCGCCGCAAGTGTCGGGATGTCAATTTATGATTTCGCGGTGCCCACGTGCACTGTGGAAACCGGGAAACCCGGTCTGGCGATAAAAACGAAATGAACAGCCAATCAGCACCCTGATATTTTCCATTTCATCGCCTTTGGGATAAAGCGACAGGCAGATGGCCCAATTCTACATCGCCCCGTTCACCAAATTCCAGAGGAAGCCGGGTCAGGCGATAAAAACGAACACAACGACGCATAGAAATCACCCCAAAGCAGCGAGTTGACGCCCTGCAGCCCTTCGGCCACTTTCCAGGCATGAGCACAATCCTTGAAGCTGACGAGACGGGCACGTTGCATTTGCCTGCTGCGATGTTGCCGCATCCGGGGCCGCATCGTCGCTACCGGGTGGCGGCGGGGAATGGACAGGTGGTGGTGGATGAGCCGACTTCGGAGCCGCGAAAACCGACCGGGTTTGTGCAGAAGTGGGGGGGAAATGGGGGAAATGGGGGGAAATGGGGTCAGTGTGCCAAAAGCATTAATTTGAAATCATAAAAGGTATGAAAAACGAACGGGAGATCTGTCGAAATAAGACGCCTCCGAGCACAGTGGTGCGAGGCTGGTGCAAGGCGGATCGCTGATTACCGCAATTCCACTACACGCTGTCCGCTTGCGAACGCTTGCTCGATAGCAGACCACTCCGCCTCGAATCGCGCCAACAGTGGCATAGTCCGGCAATTCCCGGTGCGGACCCACAACAAGCTACCTTCGTCTCCGAGTCGGTTTGCGAGGTGGAGAAAATCTTCATCTTTGCTCACGACTATCCGTGATTCGAGAATCGCTCGCGTCCATATCTCTGAATCTAGCGTCGCATCGAACCCGATATCCAAAACATGCACTGCGTCGGCTCCCCGAGCAGCCAGCCAACGGGCGAGCGCAGCCGGCAGTTGATTATCGACCAAAAACCTCACGCCGCCGCCAGCACGGTGTGATCGGCCAGTTTTGCAACGTAGAGCAAAGCCGCTTGAATGTCGGCGGGTTCGAGGAAGGGATAGTCCGCTAGGATTTCCTCATGGGAAGCACCAGCAGCAAGCAGTTCTATCATGTCCACGACACGAAAGCGCGTCCCGCGAATGCAAGGACGCCCGCCGCATATTCCTGATTCAATCGTGATTCGTTCGAGCAATGGCATGAACGGATTATGAAGGTGATTCCATGCTTCGCGAGAAGAATGTTCGGCAGACGCAGCGGCGGGAAAGCGGAGAAAGCGGGGCAGGCGAAAAAAACGAAATGAACAGCCAATAAGCCCCCTGATATTTTCCATTTAATCGCCTTTGGGATAAATGCGACAGGCAGATGACCCCGTTCTACATCGCACCATTTACCAGACTCGACGCACGCCGTAGTCATCAAACGCTTCATCCCTGCCTAAAACCACCATTCCATCCGCGAGGGCCTGCGCTACAATCAATCGGTCAAAAGGATCACGGTGATGAAACGGGAGCGCCGAAACCGCGACAAGGTGCGCGTCCGCAAGTGGCTCGATCTGAATCAGCCCTGTCCCCCGCAAATCCGCGATCTACTTTGCCAGCGACGAACTCAGGGTGAGTTTGCCGGTGGAAACCTTGATCGCGATTTCCCAAAAGCTCGCCACGCTCACATGTTTCGTATTCGCCGCGTCTGCAATAAGCCCCGCCGCCCGGCTGCTGAGTTCCGGCGATTCATCGACCCATCCAAAGCAATGTGTGTGTATCGAGCAAAAGCTTCATTCGAGATATTCGCGGAAGTCGTCCACTGGCTCATCCGATCCCGGCTGAAACCCGATCTTCCCTTTCCACAAACCGGAAAGCGGGTCAGTGTGCTAAAAGCGTTCAAATTCGCAGCGGAAAAGTGGACGGATGAGAAGCAACACAACGCCGCTACGCGACACGAAAACGCTGC
>JAYSTZ010000820.1:0-2498 GCA_043719365.1 Verrucomicrobiaceae bacterium
AACGCTGCCTGCGGGGATTGAGTTTGTGGTCCGCATTCACTCCCACGGAAATCCCGCGGAGGGTGTTGAAGAGCCCGGCGTTGCTCTCCGTGGCGAGCCCGGCGGATTCACCGACGACGATCATACGGCTGTCCTCCGGCCCGCTGGCGGCGGCGACTGCGGGGTATTTCCCGTAGTCGAGCGAGTAGGCGCGGATGGCATGGGCGATGTTGTGAACCGAGGCGCTGGCCGACGCTCGGCGCGACGAGTTGATGGCGGACTGAACGCCCGTTAATATGAGCCCCATCAAAATGCCGATGATGGCCATGACGGTGAGGAGTTCGACGAGGGTGAATGCGTGATGTCTGGTGGTAGTTTTCATACGAGTCGCCGTGAGTATGCTCCTCGAAAGTCCGGCGCTCAAATGAACCCACCGTTACAAACGCCTTCGGACGATGGATTTGCTGTTACCTCCGGCGCGCGGGCGCAGTGCGGGTCAATGGTGACAATTCATCGCAATCGCGCTACGCCCGTCCCATGGGAAAAAGCTGCCACGATTATCGAACACTCGCCAAACGCTGGCGCGCCGTCTCGCGGGATTCCGGGATCGCGCTACGTACAATTGCGAAAGCAGACGGCTTTCCCGTGTTTTGCATGGCATCGCCTGCGCTCGGATCCCGCAGTGCGATCTATTTGTCCGCCGGCATCCACGGCGATGAAGCAGGCGCCACCGAAGGTTTGATCGCGTGGGCGGAAGCCCGGCGCAAAACCCTAGCGACGCTGCCGGTCCTGATGTTTCCCTGCATCAATCCCTGGGGTCTTTTCAACAACCGACGCTCGGATATGGCAGGCTACGATTTGAACCGGATGTTTCATAAAAACCAGCATCCAACCATCGCTGCTGTGCAGAAGGCCGCGCAGCCATATCACTTTTCGTCAGCGCTGATGCTGCATGAAGACTACGACGACGACGGCATCTATCTTTACGAGCATCACACCACGAGCCCCGCAGGCCCGCTCTTGCTCGACGTTGCGGAGCGGGAAATCCCGCGCGACCCGCGGACTCGAATCGACGGCCGACGTGTGAAAAACGGGCTCCTCAGTCCACGACTCTCGCCGGGCGCACTTCGGAAGGTTGGGCATCCAGAAGCCATCTGGCTGCATCTGCATAAATGCGGCCGCAGCATCACATTTGAAACTCCCAGTGAGTTCGCACTCGAACGCCGAATCGCCGCACAGGTCGCCGCGATTGAAACGCTCGTGGCTCTCTGCGACTGACAATCGATCCTGACTACGAGAGCGGCTCCGGCTTCACTGCCACCTTACTCTCGTCCTCGTCCACCAGCGTGGCGCGCTGATGGAGAATGAGGTCGAGCTTCCTCCAGTAAAACCAAAGACCCACGATATTCTCATAGCGTTTGATCACGTTCTGATGGTTGTCGATCGCAAGTAGGTCGCCTCCGCCAAAGCCAAGAATCGTCTCCAAGACATCGCGATAACGCGTGACGAATCGAAGCCCGGAGCGGTCCGTAAGTTCCGAGCCTTCGCCGAAGTGAAACTCCGCAATTTCATTCGGGCTGAATTTCTTTTTCCGGTTGAGCGTCATCTCGAGAACCGACCCAATCCAAGGGATGAGCAGCAGCCAGCAAAGGACCTGAACGCTTCCGCGATCAAAGTGCGGATTGAGCGCCGAAAAGTGCTTCAACAAACGACCGAGAATGACCGTGTTATGCAGGTTCTCCATGTAGCGCGCGAAGAGCCAGAGCAACGCGATGAAAAGCGTTACCAGCACGAGTTTCTTGAGCCCGAGGTCATGGAGAATCGCGATGAGAAAATAGAACATTACACCCGTGAAAACCCAAGCTGCGGCCTGTTCGCTCACCATGGTCGGCACTAGCGCCGCCAGCGAGAATCCCGCCGCGATTACGAACCACAGATAGAAAGCCGGCGGCGCAGAATAAACCACGACTTCATCCACCGATTTGCTCTTCCGAAACATACCCCGAATGATGAAGTAGGGCGACCCGACGAGTGCGACCAACATCCCGAACAGCCGCCCCCTTTTCTTCTTTAGTTGCACGGTTTGCGGGGGATTCGTTGACTCTTCCGACGCTTGTTTCGCGACTTCCTTGTCATTCATAGATGAGAAAGGGATGTTAGCGCTCCCCTCGGAAGTGGCAAGCGGCGTAATTAAACTGCTCCCGGCGCCACCGCCGAACTCGGCGCATCACTATACCGCAATCCTCGCGACTCGCTGACCGATCCCGGTGAAGATGTCCCACGGAATCGTCCCTGCTTTCTCCGCAAGCTCGTTGGCGTGAATGTCATCGCCGAGCAAAACCGCTTCGTCTCCCGGAATGACGCCGGCCACTTCCGAGACATCGACCATGATTTGATCCATGGTCACACGACCTACGACGGGACATCGAACACCTTTGATGACGACCGCCGCACCGCTTCCCGAAAGCGCACGCGGATAGCCATCAGCGTAGCCGACAGCGAGCGTTGCGATTCGCATT
>JAYSTZ010000083.1:0-4640 GCA_043719365.1 Verrucomicrobiaceae bacterium
CACGACTCCGGTGGCATCAACAAGCTCCACAACATCCCTGTCGTCGGATGGCTTTTCGGCAAGAAATCCAAGACCAAAACACGCACCGAACTCGTCGTAATGCTCCGCCCCGTTGTCACCGACGGGCCGCTGCAAGCCATTCAACTTCGCGAGAAGCATCTGGAGCCAATGAACATTCCGCCAGACTTGGAGAGCGCGATTTACAATGCCAATTTGCGGCAAACGATCCCGAAGGCCAAAGTCCTCCGCACCGCTCCGGCAGTCCGCACAGGCAAACCCAGCCTTCGTTAATGAGCCAGCTCCATTCTTTGCTCGAAGCCCTGCTCGCCGCAGGGTGTGACGACGCCACTGCCGCTGAACTGCTGGCGCTGAAGCCGCCGACCGGCAGCACATGGACCGTCGAAGCGCTCAACTCGGGCAAGGTAGATGAGACGAAACTCACCAACGAACTTGGCCGTATTTTCCGCACGCCGGTCGAGCCGATCGACGGCGCGAAAGTGGACCGCCAAGCCTTGCAACTCGTCTCGGGTCGCATCGTCTTCAAGCACCATATTCTCCCCATCTCGCAAGACGAAGCGGGCGTCATCACACTCGCGACGTACGACGTATTTAACCAGACGGCGCGCAAGCTGGTCACCCAGCAGCTCGCCGGTAAAAAAATCCGCTGGCAGCTCACTCCCCGCACCCAACTCCTCCGCGCGCTCCGAACGGCCTATGGTGTAGGTGCAGATGTGTTCGAGGAGATCCTGAAAAACAATCGCGCGTACGACGCGATCGAGCAGGACTCCGGGCACGACATCACCAGCGACGACCCTGAGGCGAGCGTTGTCAAATTCGTCAACCAGGTCATCCGCGAAGCCATCACCGAACGCGCCACCGATATCCACGTCGAACCGCTGGAAAATGATCTCCGAATCCGCTATCGCATTGACGGCATCCTCCACCCCATCGCCGTTCCGCCGCAACTCCGCGTCTTGCAGAGCGCCATCATCTCGCGCCTCAAGGTCATGGCCCACATGGACATCGCCGAGCGTCGGTTGCCACAGGACGGACGTATCAATTTGACCACCCAAGCCGGCGCGATCGACGTCCGCGTCTCCACGATTCCGACAGTCAACGGCGAGTCTATTTCGCTCCGTTTGCTCTCGCGCACCGAAACGCTCACCTTCGGGTTGGAGCGGCTCGACATGGGCGATTTCCAGATGGGGCAAATGAAGACGATGCTTCAGCAGCCCAACGGGATCATCCTCGTTACCGGCCCGACCGGCTCGGGAAAATCCACATCGCTCTACTCGTTCCTCTCCAGCATCAATCAGCCCACACGCCGCATCATCACAGTCGAAGAGCCGGTTGAGTATCGACTCCCCGGCATATCGCAGATCGACGTGAAGCCCGATATCGGCCTCACCTTTGCCAATGGTCTCCGCGCAATTCTGCGTCAGGACCCGAACATCGTCATGGTTGGAGAAATTCGCGACTTCGAGACGGCGGAAATTGCCATTCGCGCCGCGATGACGGGACATCTCGTGTTCTCCACACTGCACACGAATGACGCCGTATCCGGCATCACGCGACTCACCGACATGGGAATCGAGCCCTTCCTCCTCGCCAGCGTCGTTCGCTGCTTCCAGGCACAACGCCTTGTCCGCACCATCTGCACCGAGTGCCGTATCGAGGCGCAATACGACCTCGACTACATCAAGAGTCTCGGCTTCGAGCCACCGCCGGGCGGGAAATTCTACAAAGGCGCAGGCTGCGACACCTGCCGTCAAACCGGCTACCGCGGACGCCGCGCAATCTTCGAAGTCTGCGTCGTGAATGAAAATCTGCGCCGCATGATCATCCGCAAGGAAACCGGCAACGCTCTGAAGGTCCGCGCCATCAGCGACGGAATGGAAACCCTCCGCACCGACGGCTGGCGCCGCGTGATGAAAGGCCAAACGACCGTGGAGGAAATTGTCCGTGTTACCCAAGCCGATGACGATATGTCGGAGACGGATTAGTCCCGGCAGTTTTCGTTCGCTGTAGTGGCGCAGGCGACCCGCCCGACTAGTGGTCTCCCCGCCATGAAATGATGGTCACCAGTGCTATTGCGGCTGTGATTGGTGAATAGTGAATAGTGATTTGTCGCAAGCGAAAGCTCACGACCCACGCATTGCGACAAATCACCACTCACTTCTCACCAATCACAACAACCATCACAGCACGACGGGCGTGGCACTAGGGCCTGGACGGCCCCACTACTCTGCGTAAAGTTTCTGAATCGCCGCAACAAGCCCCGGAATATCGAACACTTTGGCCTCCGCATCGACCGTGAGTCCATGATCGCGCGCGGTCTTCGATGTGACCGGGCCAATGCTCGCAACCTTGATCCCAGCAGGCATCGGCAGTTTTAGCGCGAGGAAGTTTTCCACCGTGGACGAGCTCGTGAACGTGACAAGGTCCGCGCCTTCATCGCGAAAGCGCGCCATTCCGCCACTCACGTCTTCCGTCTCGGGGACCGTCCGATAAGCTACTGCGACATCTACGATTGCGCCAAGTTTGCTCAGCGATTCCGGCAGCACATCACGCGCGACTTCGGCGC
Source organism: Verrucomicrobiaceae bacterium (assembly GCA_043719365.1). GTDB lineage: Bacteria > Verrucomicrobiota > Verrucomicrobiia > Chthoniobacterales > Chthoniobacteraceae > SXWH01. The sequence goes on from JAYSTZ010000083.1 coordinate 2,585, forward strand.
GCGCGATGAGGATTCGGAGATTCTCCACATCGCCTTCTTTCTTAAATGCAGCGACCACACTCTCGGCGACATACTCCTCCGGCTGAAGGTCCACGGTGAGATGATACTCGCGCACTTTCGCTGCTGTGGCCGGGCCGATCGCAGCGATGCGGACGCCGCCGATTTCGCGCGCGTCTTTGAAGATGCGGTAAAACATCTCGAAGAAAGCCTCGACGCCATTCGGCGAAGTAAAAATAAGCCAGTCGTAGGCGTGCGCGTCCCGCACCATCTGCCCGAACTCCAGCAAGTCTTTCGGCGGCTCAATGCGGATCGTCGGGAGCTCAATTACATCGGCCCCCAGTTCGCGAAGCTTGGAAGACAGCGCTCCTGCTTGCTTGCGCGTCCGCGTCACCACGATGCGCTTGCCGAAGAGCGGACGTTTTTCAAACCAGTTCAGCTTTTCCCGGAGCGACACGACATCGCCCATGATGCATACAGCCGGTGCTTTAAACCCCACCTCCGCGACCTTCTTCGCGATGTTGTCGAGCTGTCCCACGAGCGTTTCTTGACGGCCCGTCGTCCCCCAGCGAACCAGCGCCACGGGCAAATCGGCGCGCGCGCCATGCTTGATAAGCTCTTGCGCGACAATTCCGATTCGCTCCACGCCCATAAGCATGATCTTCGTGCCGGGATTCTTCGCCAGCCCGGAGTAGTCGAGGTTGCTCTCGGGCTTCGTCGGATCTTCGTGTCCTGTGAAAACCGTGAACTGCGCGGTGTGCTCGCGGTGCGTCACGGGAATCCCTGCATACGCAGGAGCGGCGATCACCGAGCTGATGCCCGGCACGATCTCGAATCGCAGTCCCGCCTTCACGAGTTCCTCGGCCTCCTCTCCACCGCGTCCGAACACGAAAGGATCGCCGCCCTTCAGTCGGACAACCCGCTTCCCCTCGCCTGTCTTTTGAACGAGCAGCGCGTTCGTCTCGTCCTGCTTCAGCGCGTGCTGATTCGCGCGTTTTCCCGCGTAGATAATTTCCGCAGTCGCCGGCGCCCACTTCAAAATCTCCGGGTTGCACAGCGCGTCGTAGATAATCACGTCGGCGCGCTCCACTTCGTCACGCACCTTCAGCGTCACGAGCCCGAGGTCGCCGGGACCTGCGCCCGCGAGAATACAAATGCCTTTTTCTTTCTTTGCCATAAATGAGGTATGCGAACTCGCAGCGTGCAGTGTCGAACTCTATTCCGGTTTCTGGGCAACAATGAATCCCCGCGCCACCGCCGTCGGATGATGCGCCACCCACTCAAATCCCGCATCGTGGAGATACTTCGCCATCTCGGAAAGCCCGTAGCAGCGGCCTTCCGTGATGTTCATTAACAGTGCGGAATACTCGGCTACATGCAAAGGCCCCGTCTTATCCTTGTTGAGAAATGCGTCGTGAATAATCACCAACCCGCCCTCCGGCAGCGCCGCCGCGGACTTTGTTAAAAGCGAGCGCACCGTCGCCTCATCCCAATCGTGCAGAACGTTCGACCACAAGTGCGCGTCGTAACCGGTGGGCAACTCATCCTTGAACATATCGCCCGCCACGACGCCCACTTCCACTCCGTGTTTTGCGATGCACTCCCGTGCGATCCGATCCACGGGCGGGCGCTCAAAAACCGTCGTCTTCATGTGCGGGTGCCGCGCTTTGATTGCACATGCGTAAATTCCACTCCCGCCCGCGATGTCGAGCAATGCGGTATGATTCGAAAGGTCCACTCGCTTCGCAAGTGCAGGCCCGAGCAGGATGCCCCGGCAATCCATCGCCGCCGTGAACGACGCTGCAAAATCCTCCCGTTCCATCGCCTGCGCCCATGCCTGCGCATCGTAGCTCCCCCAATTCGCCGGCTTACCCGTCTTCAGCACATGCAGCATGTCGAGCGTGGACGGACGGTCTTTCATCGAGGCGTAATACGGGGAAAGATTCCACGGAGATTTCTTTGTCAAATGCTCGCGCCCCCGGAGCGTAAGAATCCACACGCCGCCATTCATCTGGCAAAGGCCCTGCGCTGCAAAGAGCGTCATCATCACATCCGTCGG
>JAYSTZ010000821.1:0-5729 GCA_043719365.1 Verrucomicrobiaceae bacterium
GCAAATCACCACCGGCCCGAAAACGCCGAAGCCCGGCGATCTCGTCACATTCACCGTCACCCTGCGCCACACACCGGACAGCAAGGCTACTGCTTGGGAGACGCTCTTCACCGACGCACTCCCGCCGGGAATGACGCTCGTGAGCATCACGACCAAGACCAGCGGCGGCGCAGTCATCACAAAGGCCGCTGTAGCCTCCGGCACGGGCATCGCCGGCCAGTTCGACATCCCGGTCGGCGGCACTGTGACCATCACCTACCAGGTGCGCATCGGCGCGGGCGTGAAAGCCGGCACGACGCTCACCAACGGCGCGGACATCACGTGGTCCTCGCTCGACGGGGAAAGCCCGGTCGAGCGCAAGAGCGGCGATGGCCTCCTCGGGAAAGGCGGCATCAACGACTACGAACTCACTACAAATGTGGGCGTCAAAGTCAGCGCAGCGCCGCAGCAACCGCCGACGGTTGGGTTCTTCTGGGACAGCTTCAACAGACTCGGTTATCCGGTCGATGGGCTCAACAGCCCGAACTACCCATTCATCCCGTCGGACAACGACATCTACCGGATGCCGCTCCTGCCGCTCCAGCCGATCTACTCCGGCGAAGCCGACCCGGGCTCGACGCTCGTTCTCACGATGCTCAACGCCAAAGGCGAAAACATCGGCACGCAAACCGTCGTAGTGGATTCCGGCGGAAACTGGCTCGCGACCTTCGCGAGCACGACGATTCGGGATTATCCGAACTCCATTCAAATCTCGCAGCTCAGCGCCTACCACAGCCTCGGCAGCGAAGCGGGCCACAACCTGCGCACCTACTACTCGCCAGCGCTCAACGCAGGCCATTTCTTCTTCGGCGACATCGTAGGCCTCGACACTGCCGACGAAGCCCCATTGCTCGGCGACCGCGAACTGCGCAACCCGATCAGCCTTGGTCCGGTGAAGTACGGCGGCGAGTTCCTGTCTTCATCGGGTGCAGCGCGCGGAAGGTAGAGCACGAACATCCAGCAAAGACTGCAAGCCGGAACGGCCTTGGACTGCTGCCGCGGTCTAATGTCCGCGAATTGCGCCGCATATAATGAGATGGACTGATCACCGGTTCCGCTTCAAAGCAGGATGGAAATGAAACAGAGTGTCCGCCAAAGATTAGCGCTTTTTCTCGTGGGAGCCGTCGTGAACTACCTCCTCATCGCACTTCCATTTAAATATCTCAGCGCACACACGTCACTGCCCGTGGGGGCAAAGGCGGCTTGCAGCGTAGGGGCGGGGACGGCTTTCTTTTTCCTATGGAACTACTTCGTCAACTTCCGCACGAGCTCACGGAAACGCGACGCGTTCGTGCGTTACATCACGGTGGTCATTGTGATGTGGGGAATTTCCTCCCTGCTTCTCACGATATTCAAACACTTCGACATTGGAATCGCCCGACATCTCGGCGGCAGTCGGCTGGATTTCGATGTCATCACCATGCAGCTTTGCATGGGCTGGGTGAAATTCCTCGTCTATCACAAGTGGGCGTTTCCAGTCGCAAGCGAAACAAAAGATTGCGCCGGGACCGAGAGCTGAGCCGGGCTCTGTCGTTCGAAATAAACTACAACGCAGCTACGACGACGCGTAACTCCGCGAGTTCCTGCTCGAATCCGCCGCTCAAAATGGGCCAGCGGCACCACGTCTTCGGGTCGAGATTTTCGTCGTCGAGATGGAAGCTCGGCGCGTAGCGCTCGCGCTTCCACTGGTTGCGGCTCCAAAGCCGGAAAAAGCGCTCCACCCATGCCCCGAGCTGGCGCGGCTCAATCTCTGCGAACTGCACGCGCATGACTTGGAAAACTTCCAGCGGGCTCTGCTTGTCGCGGATTGCCGCGCGCTCGATGGCGTCGAGCAAGGGATACGGCATCAGGTCAGCTTCGTCGGTCTGGGCGCGTTCCGCCGGGCGCAGTTCGGCGGTCGGTGCTTGCTTGTTCACGGCGACTAATGCCGGGATCGAAAACCCGCAGTTGCCAATGAGCGGACCGTCGGACTCCACCCAACGCAGCCACTCGCGCAGCCACGCCTTGTCGATGCCGGCGATGGGCGCGAGACCGCCGCTCGTGTCGCCGTCCATCGTCGCGTAACCGACTGCGGCTTCGCTGCGATTACTCGTCGAGAGCAGGAGCGCGTTGCGGATATTCGCGAGCATCCAGATCCCCGGCGAGCGCACACGGGCCTGGATGTTTTGCAACGCGATGTCGTCCCTCGCCCACGTGAGTGGACGCCCCAGCGCGCCCTCGATCATGGCGACGTACCCGCGATGAATCTCGCCGACCTCAAGCTCCAGATGCATTGCGCCGATCGCCTCCGCCACAGCGCGCGCCGCGTTCTTCGTCACTTCGCCGCTGTTCTCCGTGGCTTGGTATGCAGTGATGAGCAATTGCTCCATCAGCCCGGTGCCCGCGAGTTGCCAGCCGGAGCGCCCGATTTTTTCTAGGAACCCGTCCGCTCCCAATTCCGTCGTCGCGAGCTCCACCATCAGCGCGATGAGACACACAATCGAGGCCGAATCCGCGCCGCCGCTCAGCGACACGACAAACCCCCGCGACCGACTCTTTCGCATATAGTCGAAAAGCCCCAGCGCCTCTGCCCGCGTGAACTCCTCTTCCTTCAGCCGCCCGCTGCTTTCCCAATTTGCAGCTGCCCGGAGCTCCGTGGAACCCGGAGATATCGCAGGCCAGTCGAACGTGACCCGCACCGAAAGCGGGTTGTCCCCCGAGAGGTCCGGCTGGAAGCTCGCCGTCCGCGCCTGCCCGATCCGCGTTGCATCGATATCGACGGTCGCCTTCGTCACTAGACAATCGCGGAAACTAAAACGCAGCCCCTCCGCGATCAGCTTGCCGCCGCTGGCGATGAGCGCCTCGCCATCATAAATCGCCCGCCCGGCCTCGTTGCCTAGCAAGTTCGCGTACACATAGCTCACCCCGAACGCGCGGGAGCCTTCGAGTACGAATCGCTTTCGTATTTCCATTTTCCCAAACGCAAAATGGCTCGCGCTCGGATTCAGAATCACGTCCACGCCGTGCCGCGCCAGCAACGCGCCGGGCCGCTGTGCCACCCATGCATCTTCGCAAATCTCAAATCCGATCCGCACCCCACCCACGGCAAACATCAGGTCGCCCATCGGAACCTCATCCCCCGTATCCGGCGCAGTAAAGACGTCCCGCACCTCCACCGGCCACGCCTTGAACCAGCGAGGCTCGTAGTGAATCCCGTCACCTGCCAGATGCCGCTTGGCTACCAGGCCCACGAGCTTCCCATCCACCGCCAGCGCCGCGCAATTAAACACCGCATGCTGATGCAAAACCGGAAGCCCAAACGAAACCACCATCCCCGCCGTCTCCGGCAGTAACTCACGCAACGCCGCCCACGCCCGCGAGTGAGTATTCGCGCTGAGAAACGCATCCTCGCAGCCATACCCCGTGAGACAAAGCTCCGGCAAACAAAGCACCGACACACCCGCCGCGCGCGCCTCGGAAATCGCCGCGCGCGCGTTGTCGGAATTATGCTTCCAGTCGAGAGGAGTCTGGTTCAGCACGGCGGCGGCGAGTCGGATGAGCTTCATGAATTGGTGAAAGAAAGCACCCTCGCGCTTGCGAAGCAACACGCAAGGAACGGCGGGTGATCGCACCCGATCGTGGCAGCCGTTCGCTCGTGACACTTCCCAAGCGCACTCAATCAAAAGCCGCACCAATCGCTGGGCAGCGTTGGCCGAGCGGCGGCGAGCGCGGGCTGCGGTTTTCGTGAAAGCTTCCGGCGCTATGAATTCCGCGATTTGCCGCACCCTGTCCACGATCTGCCTTTTTGGCGGATTGGGCTCGATTTTACGCTCAATTGGGATCTGGTGGTTTCTTGACAGGCGCCAGACTGACGCGAAGGCCCACGCGGAACGCTTCGGCATTTTCGTCGGTCTGTGGGCACCGACGCTCTTGATTCTCTCCAATCGCTTCGATCGCTTTGCCGACAAAGCGCGCCCGCTCCCCGGACTCGACCCGACCCTGCATCACCCGCAGATTAACGAGGATCTGAAGTAGCGACTGTGCGCGACGAACTTGCCGCCTGAAGAGCGGGGAAACTCAGCGGAGCTGCGAATTACCCCTCCCTGCCCCACGTTTCGATTGGCCGGGCTCGGCCGCTCGTAAACCACTTTAGGTCATGTGATTGTGGCAGCGAAGAGTCAAAAATGACATTATGGAAAGATTTCAGTTGCACGAAGAGAAAAATCTCTTATCAGTGCAGCTCCTCTCTCCCCCTTTTTCGCAAAACTTAAAAATAATTCTGCCACCATGAATACCCGAAAACCCGCTCGCATCCTCACTTCCAGCATCGCAGCACTCGCTGCAATCACTTCTTTTTCACCTTCAACCGCAGACGCCGCGACTGGCTCTTGGAACATCACCGGAGCCGGAAACTGGAGCGTTGCGGGCAACTGGACGCCCGGAATCCCGAATGCCGCGGGCGACATCGCCAACCTTCTTAACGGTATTACCGCTGCGTCCACCGTGACTATCGACACGACAAGCCGAAGCGTGGGTGATTTGAACATCGGTGCTTCGACGGCGTTCGGGTTCACGCTGGCTTCATCGGGTGCCGCGGTGGTGCTGAATCTCGATGGATTGGCTGCTGCGGACGCGACGGTGGATTTTACGGCGAATACAAACACAATCAGCGCGCCAATCACATTGGTGGATAACGGGATTTTTCGTTCGAACATCGCTGCGGTGCAAACGCTGAGCGGTATCATCTCGGGTGCGAAGACGGTTACTTTTAATAACGACACAAACGGGACGGTGAATGCTGCCGGCTCGCTTCTGGGACAGTTCACGGTTTCCGGAGTAAATACTTACAGCCTTGGGACAACGGTTTCGGATGTGCGTGTGACGATCACCACGAGCAACGCCGCACTCGGAACGGGTGCGGTGACGATTCAAAACGGTGGACAGGTCTTTAACTCGACCGGGCTCACGGCTATCGCGAACACCTTCAATATCAACGGCAACGGCTGGACGGAAACAGGCGGTCAACTCGGCGCGCTTCGTCTCGACAGCGGAGCGATTGTGACGGGCAGTGTCGTGATGCAGTCCGCTTCGGCCATTGGATCGAACTCAGGAACTGGCACGGTCAACGGTGTCGTTTCGGGAGCGTTTGCTTTAACTAAAGTGGCTGCGGGGACTCTGGCTCTCGGCGGTGCCAATACTTATACGGGTGGAACGACGATTTCGGCGGGTATCCTTCAGGCCAATAATAATTCGGCACTTGGCACTGGAGCAGTCACGGTGGCTGGCGCGACTTCGCGGTTGCAAGTCAACGGCGGTGTCACCATCGCAAACAGTGTAACGATAAACTCCGGCATAACGGGTGTAGCCTCGACAGGACTCGTTCACCAGGCAGGCACCGGCTTGGCGCGGGTCAATGGGACGGTGACTCTGAACAGCGCACCCACTGCTGGTGGGACGTTTTTCGCGAGTAATGCAGCGGGAAGCGCGCTCGTGCTCGGTGGTGCTGTGAATAGCACGGCCAATCTCGGAGCCTCTCAGCGCGATGGAAATGTCGTCTTTATTGGCGGAGGTAATGCAACTGGTGTATTTACTACAACCGGAACGACGTTGGCGGGAGCTACCAATGGGATCCCGCAAGGTTGGGCGATCTCGCTCGGTGGATCTGGGAATGCCGCGTTGGATTTGAACGGCTTCGACCAGACTTTGGTCTC
>JAYSTZ010000822.1:0-5727 GCA_043719365.1 Verrucomicrobiaceae bacterium
CGCGACGCTAACGTCCTCGAATATCCGGCGCATGTGGGACAAGTGCATGGCTAACGCCGAATTTCGCACCCTCTTTGCCGACCGCGTTCAGCGGCACTGCTTCGCAAATGGAACACTCACACCCGCCGGCCAGACCGCCGTGTGGCAGGCTCGCGCCGCACAGGTCGATCTCGCCGTGATTGGTGAGTCCGCACGCTGGGGCGATTCCGCACGGCCAACGCCGCTCACCCGCGACGACCACTGGCTGCCGCGCATCAACTACTTCGTGAACTCGTGGTTTCCCAGCCGCACCGGCAACGTAATCACCCAGCTTCGCAATCGCGGATACTTCCCTGCGCTCGCAGCGCCCGTGCTGTCGCCGACACCCGGCACGGTTCCGCAGGGAACCGTAATCACGCTCACACAATCCCCCGTGGTAGGCGTCATCTATTACGCGCTCGACGGCTCCGACCCTCGCAAGTTCGGCGGCGTTATAAATCCCACGGCGCAAGTCTGGACGGGCCCGTTGACGCTTCTGAACAGCGTGCGATTGAGGGCTCGCGTGAAAGACGGCGCATCATGGAGCCCGCTCATCGAAGGCGACTTTTTCCTTTCGCAAGACCTCACAAAACTCGCTGTCAGCGAAGTAATGTTTGACCCGCCCGCAGCGGGCGCAACCGATGGCGCGGAGTTCGAGTTCATCGAACTCACGAATACCGGAAACAAGACGATCGACCTTGCCGGCATCGCATTCACGGAAGGAATTGCGGCGACTTTCGCAAGCGGCACGTCGCTCGCACCCGGCGGGTACGTGGTGCTCGCGCGGAACCCCATCGCTTTTGCCACACGGTATCCGGGGGTTGCGGTAGCTGCCACGTTTACCGGCAAGCTCGATAACAATGGCGAGCAACTTACACTCGTCGCACCCGGCGGCGGAATCATCTGGCATCTCACTTACAACACGAATCCGCCGTGGCCCGCCTCGGCTTCGGGCCTCGGATTCTCGATCATCAACACCGCTCCGGCGCTCTTCCCGGCACCTGACGAAGGTCGGCGCTGGCGCGCAAGTTCTGCGCTTTACGGCTCCCCCGGCGCGGCTGATCCACTCCCCACAACGCCGGCGATTGTCATCGGCGAGATTCGCGCGGGAACCGGAGGTTTCATCGAGTTGCAAAACCCAACGCCTGCGCCCGTGGATATCAGCGGTTGGTTCCTCAGCGACACGATGACGGTTCCCGCAAAGACCATCATCGCAAACGGAACGATCATCCCGTCCGGCGGCGCCGTTTCGTTTTCAACGCTCGCGTTTCCGCTGAACGAAGCCGGCGGCGAGGTCTTTCTCTTCGCAACAACCCCCGGCGGCTTCACAGGCTACAGCCACGGATGGAGCTATGGCCCGACCGATGGCGGAATGGCGCTGGGGCGCGTGGTTGATTCCGTAGGCGAGGAGTATCTCGTTCCTCTCACCGCACCTACGCCGGGCTCTGCGGCTGCAACACCGCAAATCGGGCCGATCGTCATCAATGAGATTTGGTATCATCCGCCTGTGGGATATTTTGAAATGATCGAGCTCCGCAACACGAGTGCAAGTCCGGTATCGATTGCCAGTTGGAGGCTCGATGGGTTCGGCGTCACCTTCCCAGCGGGCACCAGTATCCCGGCAAACGGACTGCTGCTCGCCGTCGCCGACGATCCCGCCGCGTTCCGCGCGCGGCATTCCGTCCCCACCGCTGTTCCCGTTATCGGGCCCGCGACCGGTTCGCTCGACGACGGCGGCGAGCCCGTCTCACTTCAGCGCCCCAGCACGGCGAGCATCGGTGCATTTGTGTCGCTTGAAACCGTGCGCTACAACGACAAGAGTCCATGGCCCGTGACGGCAGACGGCAGCGGACCGTCACTCCAGCGAATCTCATCCACAACACTCGCACTGGAACCGACGAACTGGCAGGGACAGGGACTCACTCCGGGGCGCCCGACTGCAACGAATCAAGCGCCCGCCGTGGCGATCACATCGCCGTCTCATTTATCAACTTTCATCCCGCCCGGTTCGTTCACGATTACGGCGAACGCCGCCGACCCCGACGGCCAGATTGTGCGTGTCGAATTCTACGACGGAGCCGTGAAACTCGGCGAAGACACCACCGCGCCATATTCGCTCGCAATCACAAATCTCGCTGCGGGCGGCCACAATCTCACAGCTCGCGCAGTGGACGACGCCTTCGCCAGCGTGGACTCCATTCCTGTCCTCGCAACAGGACTCGGCGGAGTACCCGTGACACTCAGCCCTTGGGGCGGGACTTGGAAGTATCGGGATACAGGAATCGCTCCACCGGCAAACTGGACGTCACTTGCGTACAACGATTCCGCGTGGAGCAGCGGTGCTGCCGAGCTCGGCTATGGCGATGGCGACGAGACCACCGTCGTGCAATCCGGTCCTGCTGTACACTACATCACAACGTGGTTCCGCCGTACGTTCACCGTCACGAACGCCGCACAAATCTCGGCGCTCACCGGTCGAATGATTCGCGATGACGGCGTGGTGGTTTACCTCAACGGCACGGAGATTTGGCGCGACAATCTTCCTGGTGTTTCCGACGCGACGACGCTCGCGTCATCCAGCATCAGCGGCGCGACCGAGAGCGTGCAACTCAACAAAGCCCTCAACGCGGCGAACCTCGTCGAAGGCACGAACATCCTTGCCGTCGAGATCCATCAAGTCCTCACCGACAGCTCCGACATCTCGTTTAATTTCGAGCTGAACGCCGAACGCCCCGGCACCGCGCCCGACCCGGATACCGACGGCGACGGGATGCGCGACTTTTGGGAAATTGCAAACGGCTTTGCCTACTGGAATGCTGCGGACGCGCTCGCCGACGCCGATGGAGACGGCACGAGCAACCTCACCGAATTTCGCCTCGGCCTCGCTCCTCGAAACGGCACGCAATCATTCCGCGCCACGGCCTCGACATCCGGCGGCAACATCACGCTCTCGTGGCCCAGCGCAGCAGGAATCACGTTCACCGTCGAACGCGCCACCACGCTCTCGCCCCCAAACTGGCAACCGGTTGCAAGTATCACCGCGACTGGAACGACGGCGATTTACACGACACCGTCGTCCGGAACTGCCGCGTTCTACCGCGTGCTATTCACGCAGTAGCACTAGTGCGCAAATGGAAGGAATCTCGAGCAAATGAGGCACTGAACCAGCCCGACAAGGCTCCCAAACGTGACGAGAATCGTCCAGCTTCGGAGCGTCTCCTGTTCGGTGAAGCCACTAATCTTGCTTACCGTCCAAAACCCGCTGTCATTCATCCAGGAAATCATTTTGGAGCCGAACCCGATAGCGAGGAAAATATACATCGGATGATATGGCAGCCGCCCACCCGTGATGATGGGAAACATGATCGCCGAGGCCGTAAGCATCGCCACGGTCGCCGAACCCTGGGCCACCCGGATAATTGCCGAAATCAGCCACGCCAGAAAAACGAGGTTCAGATCCCAACGCACGGCTACCGCCTCCACGACACTCGCAACTCCCGCGTGCTTCAGCATCGCGCCAAACGCGCCACCGGCACACGACACCAAAATGATCACACCGGCTGTGGCGAATTGTGGACCGAGGAGCGCGTTCACTTTCACCATGCTTAGCCCTCGCTGCCTCATCACCAGCGCAATCGCCGCAATCGCGCCGAGCAGCAAAGCGACGTGCCGCTCGCCAAGGAATGCAAGCCACTCCACCCGCATCTGAAATACCGACATGAGCGACACCGAGCCGATCAACGCCAGCGGCAGAATGATTGGAATCAGCGATGCCCCAAGCGACGGTAGTTCGGATTCTGGACGTGCATTCGTCGCCTTCAAATCCGCGAGACTCACGCCCGCAGAATCTCGCAATGGTGCTGCTACACGAGCCGCGATTCGCTGCGCCAGCCACCAAGATGCAAGGGCCGGGATGATTCCTGCCACGATTCCGGCGACGATGGTTTGGCCGACATCGAGGTGCAGATTCTCCGCCATGATCAGTGGCCCCGGATGCGGCGCGACGAGCGAATGCGTAATGGTCCCTCCGCAACAAATCGCCAGAACGAACGCCATATAGCTGCGCCCAGTTCGGACGTGCAGCGCCTGGGCTATCGGCATCAGGAGCATAAAGTACGTCTCGAAGAAAATCGGGATCGACAGCACGTAGCCGCTCACAAACAGCGCGTGCCCGGCGCGCTTCTCGCCGAGCAGTGCGAGGAAGCGGCGCACCACTTTCTCCGCCGCACCGCTTTCCACGAGACACACCCCGATGATTGCCGCGAGCGCAACGACGATGCCGATCTTCGACGCCATCGTGCCGAATCCCTCGGCGGTCAGTTCAGCAGCACGCACCCAGTGTCCTTTTTCCTTCGCGGGAGTCTTTGGGAGCGTGCCGTATTCGCCGGGGAGGTGTGTGCGGGCGAGTCCGCCAGTGAGGATTGCCGCCATCACCAGCGCGATGAAAACGTGAATGCGGAACCGCGTGATCGCCAGCACGATGAAGATCAATGCAACCACCAGAACAAGCAGCGGCCACCAATCCACGGACGGAGTTGTAGTGAGAGCGATGGGAAAAATCATGAGTTCGGGCCATTACACGGTCAAATGATGAGCGCCGCAACAAATCCCGCGCATTGAGAAATTGCACGCCAGCGTTTCGCCAGTCACACTCCCGCATGAACAGCGCAGAGAAGACCAAGGAACTATACATTCAGCTACGCAGACTTTCGTGCGATGAACTCTGGGACGAAGAGGTGCCGAGCTTCAACAAAGCGTCTGCCGAAGAGCGTTCCGAGCGGGTCGCCTTGATTCGCGCAATCGGCGTCGTCTTTTCCGAGACGGGAACGAAGGGCGAAAAAGATCTCGTCCGCCCGTGGCTCACCGCGCTGCTGAAGGACCCGTGCGAAAAAATCCGCCGCTACGCCATGGCCGCGCTGCCGAAAATCGGCGCGGGCGCGGGCGAAGAAACCGAGCTGCTTGCGCTCATGAAAAAGGCATCCGGTGATCGTGAAAAAAAATTCCTCGGCGAGACCTTGGAGAAGATCGGCGGCGCGGCAACGCTCAAAGAAATCCGCGACCTCTCGCCACGCACGGCGCAGAAAGTGAAGGCGAGCATCGCCCGCAGCGAGCAGCCCAGCACCGTCCGGCTCGACCGCGAACTCGCGCAGGTTTCGCTGCTTCGCATTCACCTCCGTGGACGTGCGGGGCTGGAGTCCATCCTTCGCTCCGAAGTCGAAGAATCCATCCTCCGCCGCGGAAAGTTTCGCATCATCAGCACCAGCACCGGACTCGTCGTTCTCGCGCCGACCGCTCCGTTTTCGCTCGGCGATTTGTATGCGTTCCGCTGCTTCGGCACAATCGGCTTCGTCCTCGGCACGATGAGCGGCGAGCCCGTCGAGAGCCTCGCGAAAATCATCACTGCGCCGACCTCGCGCCGGCTGTTCGAGACCTTCACCGAGGGCTCTATCCGATACCGCCTAGACTACGTGGACAAGGGCCACCAGCGCGCCGCAGTCCGCGATGTCGCGCTGCGGGCCTTTGCGTTGTGCCCCGATCTTTTGAACGACTCGCAGCAAGCGCCGTGGATGGTCGAAGTGCGCGGCGACCTCGTCGAGCTGCGCCCGCGCATCACGCCGGATCCCCGCTTCGCCTACCGCCAGCACGATGTCCCCGCCGCGTCGCATCCGCCCCTCGCCGCGTGCATGGCCCGCCTCGCCGGGCCGATGG
>JAYSTZ010000823.1:0-14977 GCA_043719365.1 Verrucomicrobiaceae bacterium
GGTGAGCACGGCTTTGGGGATTTTCTTCACGGTCAGGTTGCTGTAGCCTTCCTTGCGGCCACGGAAGGCGGAGCAGACGACGAGCAGGCTGCGGTCCGGCCCCACTTCATCGCTAAGCTGCTGGAGCTGGTCGTGGCTCAGGTTGGCGGTGGTGGTGTAAATGAAATCGCGCTCGGTGCTGTGGCCCTGCTGCCAGTAGAGCGTGTCGCTGGGGGCATAGGTAAAACCTTCCAGCTTGCAGACGGCCTCGGCTAGCATGGGGGCGTTGAACTCCGGGTTGATGACGAACTGGTCCCACTTGTCCCGCAGCAGCAGGGAGGGTGCGAGGCGGTAGTAGCGGAAGCCGCCGCCGCCCTTCCAGCCCACGGCCTTAGTGATGCCGCCGGGGTCCGCGCCATCCACCACCTTCTTCAGGCGGGGTAGGCAATGCGTGTGGCAGTGCTCCCCCAGCTCGATTCCGATCCACCGCCGCCCCATCTTGTGCGCCACCGCCGCCGTCGTTCCGGAGCCGAGGAAGGAGTCGAGCACGAGGTCACCGGGGTTGGTGGCGATTTGGATAATGTGTTTGAGTAGGCGCTCAGGTTTTGGTGTTTGAAAAACTTCTGCGTCCACGTTCAAAACGACCATCACCTCTTTCTTTGCCTCTTGTGTATTTCCGACCTCGGTATGCAGCCAGATAGACTGCGGAACAATCCCGTCCATCACCTCAGTTAGGAATCGTTTAATGCGGGGCTGATTATCCTTGTCCTTGCCCCACCGGATTCGCTTATCCGCATCCACTTCGGCGAGCTTCTCTTTCGATACTCGCCAATACATCCCTTTTGGCGGCCTAGGCACGACACGCCCAGCGGGCGTTGTGATTGGATGAGTGCCAGCTCCATAAAAGTTCCGCGCTGATAAGTCTCCCGAAGTCAAAACACCACGAGGAGCGTTATCTGGGTTCTTGTAGCTCTTATTGTGTTCGTCTGTTCTTGGCAAAAGATTGCGCTTCCAGATTGGCTTGTGCTTCGCGTAAACGAGGACAAGGTCGTGATTTGCCGAGAAATATTGAGCCGTGCTCTTCGGCGAAAATATCTTCTGCCAGATCTCATTCTCAACGAAGTGCTGCCGCCCAAATACCTCATCACAGAGCACCTTCAAATAGTGTGATTCATTGTCATCAATGGTAATCCATAGTGAGCCATCAGAAGCGAGTAGTTGCTTGAGGAGTTCAAGCCTGTCCCGCATCAACGAAAGCCATAACGAATGCTCCACCCCATCATCGTAGTGCTCGAAGGCGCTGCTGGTGTTGTAAGGGGGATCAATGAAGATGCACTTCACCTTGCCGGCGAAGTCCTGCTCCAGGGCCTTCAGGGCGAGGAGGTTGTCCCCGTGAATGAGGCGGTTGTCGAAGAGGTCCCCGTCCGTGACGCGGTGCGCCGCATGATGCGACTTGTCCGCCTCCTCCAGCAAGATGCGCGGCTCCAGCCTCGGCCGGTGCTCCTTGCCAATCCAAGTCAGTTCCAATTTTTGTTTTTTAGTCATCCGGCGTCAGGAAAGTTGGTCCATGCGCCAGATCGAAGTCGCTTGATTTGCCATCCATTCTTGCCGGGCCGTGAGGCGCTCGGGCGTCCAATCGGCGTTGTCCTCGGCGATCTTCTGAGTGATGCCGAAGGTGCTGGCACCAAAGACGGGCTTTTTGGTCGTGTAAGGAGCGTTGCCGATGTCTTTATTTGCACCTCGCGAGAGGAGGGTAAGATTAGCCAGACGATAGACGAGTGCTTCCACGTCATCATCGGAAAACGCCTCCCAGCCTTTCTCCGGGTTTTCCGGCAGAATGTGTTCGAGGTTGAAGCTATCGCTATCGAAGTCGAGCGCAGTGCCGGTGAGTTGTTTCTCCAGCGCACAAAGGATGTAGCGGACGATGCGCTTGTTGCGGGATTGGGTTGTGCGCAATGCTTTCTCGGCAAAGGAGGCGCGGAAAGCTTCGTCGCGCGGATAAATCGGCGAGAGCGCACTGAGGACTGATTTGCAGTCGGCCAGGCCCTTTTCCGAAACCTTCTGTGCGACGGAGTTGTAGGTGCGCTCCTGCTCATGCGTAGGCTGGCTGCCGATGATGTTGTAGCGGAAGGAGATGATGACGGTTGCGCGAAGGATGCTCTCGAAGTCTGCGTCGCCAAACGCCCTGCGGGCGGCGATGAGAAGCGGGTAAGGCTGGCGGACGCTAAACATGCGGAGATTGGCGGCGTGGTGTTTGTGCGAAGGTGGCCACTGCGAAGCATCCGGCTGGGTGAGAGCGAGGTAAGCATCCATGTCTTCCTCCATGCGGCGAATGAGATCGAAAACGGCGTCGCGCGTGGAGATTTTCCCCCGAATGGTCTTAAAGAGTTCTGCCTGCCGGAGGAAGGAGAAGCGGCTGTTCCAGTGGGCGCGAAGGAAGTCGGGGAAGCTCTCGCTGCCCAGTCGCCCGACCATGGATTCCCAGCGATTCTCGAGCGCTTTGAGCTCGTGCTCGTGCTGGCCTTCCCGGTGGAGGACGGAGAAGAGGTAGTTTTTGAGCAGGTCTGTCGCTGAGAGCCGGACGCCGCGAGCATTAAGTGTCTCGAATACTTTGTAGGCGTTCAACTCGTCGGTCACGGTGATGACGGTGAAGAAGAGCTTGTCGCTCATGGATTCCACGAACTGCGCCAGCGCGACACCGGAATCGCCACCGGACTTTACGACATAGTCGAGAACAGCTTTGTCGAACCATTCAAAGGCTTTCCGCAAGCTGTGTTCGGAGGCACGGAAGCCGCGCACCGGCAAGTGACCCAAAGGCACGAGGTAGGACTGAAAATATGTGTCGTTATTCCGATTGAGCGTGAGTTTGGACTTCGCGACAAATGTCACCGGATCGAGGAAGCCAATGTAGTTGCGACGGAAATCCTCGAGCCGCTGGCGATTGCGGTCCGGGTCTTTGCCCTGATCCACCAAACGCTGAAAATTCTTGAGCGCGGAGAGGATGACGAGGCTCAACGTGGTGAGCCGCTGCTGGCCATCAATGACATCGAACGTCTTGTCGTTTTCCGACTGAAGCACGAGATAGCCCATGTAGTGCGCCGGTTCGCCGCCGGTCTTGATCGTGCCGAGAATGTCCATCCAGAGGTCTTCCCACTCCTCCTCCGTCCAACTGTAGTCACGTTGAAACCGAGGTATCCGGTAAGTAAGACCATTTCCCATGAGCTTGCGAAATGTGTCGTTCTTCGTATTGAAATTCGTGGCAGACATGATTGGAAACCGTAAAGGCGGCGGCGGCTATTTCAAAGCCCAATGAATGGCAAACAGTTCGCGGGAGTCAGACGATTGGCCGAGCTTGCCCTCGATTTTTCGAATTGGCTGAGAAAGGCGCGGGAGGATTCGTCCCGCAGCTTGAGCTTGGCCTGCACTTCCTCGTCAAAATTCTCCAGCAGCTTTTGCCGGGTGGCGCGCATGGCCTCATTGATCTCGAAGTTCAACTCTAGCTGGAGTTCGTCGAAGGCTTCTTTGATTTGCTCCGGTTTCCGGCAAGTCTGATTGGCGATCATGATGCGGCACTCCTCGCGGAAGTAATCCACGAGAGCGCTGCGCATGTCTGCCGTGCGGGAACCGGTAATCTTGTCCGTGCCTTGGTGCCGGGCTGCCCATTTGGCGTAGATGGCCTTCTCCGCTGCGCCGAGTTCGGCGGCTTTTTCAAAGGCCGTCTTCAGCGCCATGAGCAGGGCTTTCCCCTTGGCATTATGATCAATGGAGAGGGCCAGGCGGGTGAACTCCTCCAGGTCCACGATTTCCGCCTGCATGGCCTTCCGGTTCTCCGTGGTCATCGGCCCGGCTGCTGCCTCGTCGTCCCATACCTCGGCGGTTTCATCAAGGGCTTCATAGTCTTCGTTGAGGTCTTCCACCAGCGGGTGGTCGAGAAGGTCCACATTCCTCTCATCGTCTGCCTTCAACTGCGCCTTCATCCGATTGGCGATAGACGTGAGCGCCCCGGCAATGGCAAAGGAGGAGGACGCGAGCAGCTTCCGCAGCGCCAGCGTCATGAGCTTTCTCTGACTGGGCGGCAGGGCCTGCAAGTTTTCCCGCTGGAGGTAATCCGAGACGAGGTGGTAAAACGCATCCTCGCTCTCAACCGGGATCAAAAGGCTGCACGATGGCGTGGCGCTTCGTGTAAGGCACATAGGCCGTGACCTGCCTGCGGAGCGTGCGGTGGCAGACGGGTTTCAGCCGGGACTTCAGCGCTCCGAAGGTCTGCGCATTGAGAGTGGAAAACTGGTCCAGGAAGCTGCGAACATTGCCAAAGGTGTGCTCGTCAATGACACTGACGAGGCCGAAGAGCTCCAGCAGCGAGTTTTGCAGGGGTGTGGCCGTGAGCAGCACCTTGTGATGCACATCGGCGGCTTTGTTCGCCGCGAACTGATAAGAGCAAATGACGAAAGCATCCTCCTTCGTCTCAAAGGGCCGGAAGTTTCCCTTCTTGAGCGCCGCATTGTAGGACTTCGACTCCAAAATCTCGCAGGGCAGGAAGAACTTCTCCGCCATTTCCTGATGCCATTGCTTGCGCAGGTTGGCCGGGGTAATGACAAGCATCCGCCGCTTTCGCTCGGCCCATTTCTGCGAGATGACCAGCCCGGCCTCGATGGTTTTCCCCAAGCCGACCTCATCGGTTAAACCCTGCGGCTAAGGCTCGACGCGGTAGATGGCGGATTTTGTACGAAGGATGAGCGACTTTCCCGTCACGGCGGGTGAAGCCATGAAGCCGTCATCGAACTTTCCTTCGCCGAGTTTCGTGAACTTATCGCCCGCGGCGCAGACGGTCACTTTGCCTTCTTCGCTGAAGAAATATACGCGGCCCTCGGCGAGCAGTGGCGACGCGGAATAGTTGCCGCCGATCCGCTCACGCCAAAGATCCTCGCCGGTTTTGGCGTTGATAGCTCCGGCCATGCCGTTGTCATCCACGACGAAAACCCGTATCCCGTCGTAGCAGACAGAAGGCTTGTTCGGCGCGCTCTTCGAGGAGCGCCAGGCGATGGCGGATTCATCGAGCAGGCCGCTCCCGCCGAGCTTGATTGCGAGCACTTGCTTCTTGCCGAATCCCACCGGAATAAACGCGACCCCATCGCCGACAACCGGACGCGAGGCTGCGCTGTGCGCGCCCCGTTCTTCAAAGCGCCAGAGCTCTTTGCCCGTCGCCGGCTCGTATCCGTAGTGCGCCTTTGCCCCGCTGGAAATGAGCATCGGCTTGCCCGCAAATTCCGTCACTTGCGGCGTCGCAAAACCTTTGCGCCAGTCGCCATCGGCCTCCGGTTTTCCGTCGGGCTGGATGTCCTTGTAGTCGATCGAACGGTCCGCCTTCCAAACCGTCTTTCCAGTCGCCTTGTCGAGCGCGACGATGAACTGCGCATCGCTGCCGTCGAACGGGAGAATCAGCAGGTTCTTCCACAAGATGGGCGAGCTACCGGCACCACGGAAATGGTTGCACACAAAGTCGCGGCGTTCCCAAAGCACCTTGCCGGTCGCCGAATCCAGCGCGGCAATTCCCGGCGAGCCGAAGCTGACGTAAATGCGCCCTTCCTCGATTGCCGGAGTGGGTGAGCCGTAGCTGTTAAACTTGTGGCAGAACTGCGGTTCGGCGACGTCGAACAGTTTTTGGTCGAGGACGATTTCCCCCGTTTCCAAATCGAGGCGGACGACCCCGAGTTCCTTGCCATCCTCAGTCGCCGTGGTCGCCCACACAGACTTGCCCCAGACGACGGGCGAAGACCACGCCTTGCCGGCGACAGGCGTTTTCCATTTCACGTTCTTCCCTTCGCCCATCTCAACAGCGAGCCCTGTCGAATCCGATGAACCATCGCCGCGCGAACCCCGAAATTCGGGCCAGTTCGTATCGGCGTGGGCAAAGGTGATGGCGGCAAACAAGCAGAGTGCGAAGATTCTCATGGGTTGGAAATTAGTTTGCGGAGGGTGTCTGGAAGGGGCGCGGATGCAAGTCTCCAATGTGCTGTTGGATTCTTCGTGCTGCGGGCGGCCTTTGTTGGAGAAGCATTCAGCCTTATAACCGGGCTGCGGAGAGTCCATTTCTCTAATAATATCGCGCCGGTCCCGTCACATTTGAACGGAATAGGTGTGCACGACGGGATGGCGTTTGCCATTCTCACGGTGCGCCTCCGTCCACTCGAACTTCGCCATGAAAACAAAACACATCGTTTCTGCCGTCGCCGCTTTGTTTGCGTTGATGATGGTGTTTATCGTCGCGCTTTTTTCGCAGCAGTCCTCAATGGAAGAGCAGCTTTCGGCGCTCCGGGTAGAGGTGGAGCGCTCGAACGGAACGGTAGGGAAAACTGTTTTCGTTCCGAGCAACGAAGGAACGGTAGCGGTTGATACATCGCGGGTCGGCAGGCCCGAACCGGTTGGTAACGACGAGCTTCTCGATGCCGCGCGTGCGCGAATCTCCGAACTGGAAAATGTGCTCAATGGGCAGGCGGACGTGCTGGAGAGGTTGCTGGCGGAGGCAAACCAGCGGGAAGAAGCGCGGCGGAAAGCGTCGATGCGTTCGTGGGGAGAGGAACAGGCGACGGGCGCGCCCGATACCCTCACTCCGGGCGATCACAACACCGCGTGGGCTCCGGCGGTCGCGGATGGCGGAGTGGAGTGGCTGGAGGCTGAGTTTGAAAATGCAGCGGATCTCGCAAAGATCGTAGTGCGCCAGACGAGCAATCCCGGCGGCGTCACAAAGGTCGTCGCAATTGGCGACAACGGTGCGGAGATTCCGATATGGGCAGGCGAGGATCCTAGTAAAGGACAGCAGCTCGCAGACACACCGTTCGCAGTGAACGGCGCTATCAATGCAAAGCGGGTGAGAGTTTACGTGGATACCAGGAAAATGCCGGGTTGGGAGGAAATCGACGCCGTGCAAATCACAGGTCGCGACGGCGCGAGCCAATGGGCTAAATCGTCAAAGGCGAGCAGCACTTATGCGTCTGGCAGAACGCGGTTCTTGGGCGGATACCGCACCGGGCTCGGCGAGCCGGATCTTTTCATTCAGAACACGGACGAATTTCAAATTCGCGGCGACCAATAGACTTTCCGACGCTCGCACGATTTTTTCTACTGTAGCTCGGTGACTCGCAGGCGCATGTATTGGCGGGCTGTGCCGTTGATGGGCGTGGCGCTGCGGTATGCGACAGTCACGGTGCCGTCGAGATTCTCGGTGGAGCTGAGCAGGACGACGTTTGCGGCGCTCCAGCTTGCGGCGGTGGCGAGGTCGGTGGTTCCTTCCACGGTGTAAGCGAGGTCGTCTGCGTTGCCGGGGCGGGTGAATGTGAATGTCGCGTATCCTCCGCTCGTGGCGAGATGCGGCAGCTCGGCCTGGCCTCCGCTGTTTGGGTTCCCGCCGAGCGCGTATTCGAGGAAGTTGTTCAGCGAATCGCCGTCGTTGTCGGCGAGCGGGTTCGTTATGCCGTTTGCGGCGTTGAACGTCGCGAGGGTCATGCTGTCCACGCCGCCGGGCGCACCGCCATTCGTCGTGCTTGCGCGCCAGTTTGTGGCGGCGGTGTGGTCGGGGTTCGTTGCGGGGCGTTTCAAAACAAGGCTGCGTCCGGTGCCGTCTGCGGCCGTGGGCCACGGTGCGAGGTCGGTGTATGCGACGGTGCGGAGGATTGTGTCGTTTGGGAAATACAGCCGGACGGTTTCGCCGCCGTTGCCGAGGTTGCCTTTATACGAGCCCGCGACGGGCGATCCGGTGCCGTAGCGAAACTCAAACGCCGCTCGTTTTGACGCCACGATTACACGCGCGCCGGGAGCGAGTGTGCGGCCCGTCGATGCTCCGATGAAATTGAAATCAATAGCGCCGTAAAAATACACGTCGTCGAGGTCCACATGCTTGGCGCCGATGTTTGTCAGCTCGATAAACTCGAAGTCGTCTGAGTTCACAAAGCCGGCGGCGATCTCCGCAGCGGTGGCGGGCGCCGGGTTGTACATGAGTTCGCTGATGACGAGGTTGCTCGCGCTCGCCGGCTCGGTATCTACGAGAAATGTCGCGTCCACCATCGCGCTCCAAGTCGTGCCGTTTAGCGCCCGGACTTTCAGCGGACGCACGCCCGCGCCTGTGGCGTAGTAATGTGAACCCGCGCCCGTGCGCTGGCCGGTGAGCGAGCAGTTGAAGCTGATGTCGCTGCTTCCGTTGCCAGCTTGGTGAATCTCCACAGCGAGTGTATTTGCGCCTTCCAGCAGTGTACCGGGCGGCACGGTGAATGTGTTCGTCGTGTCCTCGATTGCAGCGCCGGTGTAGTAGTCGAAAGCTGCGCCATTTGTGATTCCCGCTGTCGCGCCCAGGAAGTTGCCGTTGAGGTAAACGAGCGCGGCGTCGTCGAACTCGATCGTGAGGTTTGCACCGATAATTCCGGCGGCGTTTGTCACGTTGAACGTCTTTCGGAAATACGTCGTCGCATTCTTTTGCACGCCCGCAGCGACGGCGTCCACATCTACAAAAGGCACGACGGTCGCCTCGTCGCCGTCGCCGTAGCCGAGCTCGCCGTTTCCGCTGGGCCAGGCAGCGTCATTGAAAGCCGGTGCGCGCCACGCGGTTCCTTGATTGCTGCCGTCGGCGAGATACTTCCACGCAGAGCCAAACGCGATGATCGGGTCGTTCACGATGGCGCTCGTGTAAATGACCGCGCCCGCGCGGACCGCTCCGCCGACTGCGCGCGGGTCCGAGCCGTCGGGCATGTAGTAAATGGTCCCGCCATTGTTGATCATCGCGACTTCGCTCCCGTTGTTCACGTAGCCGCCGAAGGGAATCATCGTCGGCGCATCGAGCGTCGGGTAAAGGCCGTCGCCGCGAAGCTGCGAGAGCGTGGTCGGGTTCCGCGCAGGGATGACGGAGTTGAGGATGAAGTTGCGCGCATTCACCCAATTTGCCCGCGTGTATGGCGTAGCGTTCTTGGAGTCGCCCCAGCGCGCGGACTCGGCGATGATCCCGCTGTCGATGACCGCCACCATGGCGTTAAGCCTCGCGAGCCACGCTTCCGGCGTCAGCTTGCCGCCGTTGAACATGTGTTTATGCACACGGTCGGCCCACTTCATCTTATATTCCGCGTTCGCCATGAGGTCCTGATGGGTGAACATCGGCATTGAGTAGGTGAAGTTCGCGTAGTCCGCGTTGATGTAAGGCCCGGTGCGATCTTCTCCTGTGCTGAGAAGCGAGTGTTCGCAATCGTGCATGAAAAACCGGAAGCCACCGTGGGCTCCGGTGCGGTCGCGGGCTCCAAACCAATTGTTTGCGCGCGGACTTGCGGCACCGTCCGCGTTGCCCATCCAGAAATTGAGTAGGAGAAAATCTACAAGATTGTCCACGTCTAGCAGCACAGGGTCCGCAGTCGAAGTGACGCCATCCGCAGCGAGGCCGAGGATTTTGAAATAGTTCGTGTTGGTTGGCGCGGAGAGGTGCGCCTTCGTCTTGTTCCAAAGGTCCTGCCATGCGGCCATATTGCCGTCGGTGTAGCCGGTGATGTAGCCGGATGACTGCTCGCATTTAATCACGTCGTAGTCGTCCTTGTTGCCACCAAAATATGTTTCGCAAAACGCAGCCTCGGTGCGCTCCTCCGTATCATAGAGGCCCCAGTAAATGCCGTTGATATAAAGGTGAAAGTAGCGCAGTCGGCCGGACTGCCAGCCCATGTCGCGCTGCGTCTGGCGTGCGCTCTCTTCTCGCATGAAGCTGTTCGCATTGCCATCGCCCGGCGAGAAGCTCCACGAGTAATTTTCCGCTGTGCGGAAATCGAGTTGGTCGAACTCCGCCGCGCCATGCCGGCCGAAGAGCGGATACTTCAATTTCGTGTCGCCGTAGTCCCCGCGGAAGAAAAGGTGGAAGCCGTGCTTTGGATTGCTTGGGTCGCGGGAAAAACCACCGCGGACACGAATGCCGCAGTTGATCTGAAACTCATCGCTGCCGTTTGGTTGCGCGGCACTCGGCGGATTGATCCATTCCACGGAGCAGGCACGTTCCCATGCAAAACCGCGGCCGCTCGGATTCGCGTAAATGCCCTGACTGGAACCGATATTTACGAAGCTCGAAAGCGGAAGCGTAATGCACACACTTGGCAACGCGTTGAGCGAATTTTTCACCACCGCCGGGCCGCCGAGCGTCGGGTCGGTTTGGTTCACAACCTCCGGGTCCATTCCAAAATCGAGCACCTGCGAAGTGCCGCTCGTCGCTGGCCAGCCTGGCGCCGGCGTGCCGTCGGCCTGCGTGATTACGTCGTTTGGGAAAATATACGACTGCGTGTCCACGTCGGTCGGCTGGTATCCGGTCTTGAATGCAGCCGCGCGAATGACCGTCGTGCCGGTGATGTTGAGCGGAATGGAATACACCGTGCCCGTCGTCGCCGTCGGCTCGCTGCCGTCGGTCGTGTAGCGAATCGTCGCTCCCGCAGTGAGCGAAGAAATCGTGAGCGCGAACGGCGCAGTGAAGACGCCGCGCTTCACGCTGAACTGCGTATCCGCGACCTTGCCGAGCAGCGAATACGCGCCGTTCACCACGCCGGGCGTCGCGAGGTTGTTGCCGAAAAAGACCGGCTGCACGGCGGTATTCAGCGACGTTGCGACGAGCTCCGGCGACACGAGGAACTCGCCGTTCGCGGCGCTGTCGTTCATCGCGTGAATAGCGAGGACGTTGTTGCCGTTGATGAGCGACGGCAGGAAAGGCGTGATGTTCACCGTCTCCGCCGCAAGCGCTTGGGAGCTTGTCCGCATCGCTGTGGCCGCCGAGTTCCATAGCGGCGACGCCGGTGCATTTCGCGAGGCGAGCAGCGAGCCGTTCAAGTAAGCAACGAAGCCGTCGGCGTATTTCATCTTCAGCGAGAGCATCGAAAAAGCGCCCGGCCCTGTCGCGGCAAAAGTCCGCCGCAAATAAACCGTCGAATTGATGTTCTGCATCGCGGCCTGTGTGTTTGTGCCGATGCCGCCGCCATTGCCGGTCGGTGTCGTGAACGCGGCAAGTCCGCCATTCGCAGTATCGCCCACGAGTTTGAAATTTGCGTCCCACGAATTCGTCGCCACAGCCGTTCCGGGCTTTGCGTAAAACTCCAGCTCTTCGCCGCCGCCTTCATCCCAGTTCACCACTTCAAATGTGTGCGTCCCAGCCGTGAGCACGACCGCACCGTTTTTGTCCGTTGGCCCATGGTTCGTGTTGTCCACCATCACATCCGCACCATTGATGCGAATGCGCCCGCCGGAACTCGAACTGAGCCCGAACGTGTAAGTTCCAGATGTCGGAATCACAACAAAGCCGGTCGCCTTCAGCGCGAACTGATCTCCCGCGCCATTCGGATAGGTGGAATTGCTTGCGTAGTGCCCGTCGCCGCCGTCGCCGAGGAGATTCAGAGTCGGCAGTACTACGGTGGTCTCGCTCCCGATTCCCGTGCCACCGAGCAAAGCGTCCGCATTGGCAAGGCTCAGCACGATGCCCGACGCCTTCTTCACTTCGCGTACGAGAATACCCGGCATCAAAATACCAAACCCCAGCCCGGTCGTGCCGTTGCTCCACGCCGTATCACTAAAAGCCGCATCTTTCCAAGTCGTGCCAAGCGCGCCGCTCGCAGGGACCGTGTATTTCACCGCTGCGCCCGCCGCGACGAGCGTCGTGGTATTGAACTGCAAGCCGTAGCTTTCGTTCGGCTGCTGCGAGGGATACTCCGGGGAAAAATGCGCCTGCACGGTGCCATCGGGTCGCACCAGTGCGAGATACTCTCCACCGGCGGCGAGCGAGAAATTTGTGTGAAGCGGCAGCCCCGGCGTCACGCGATTCTTCCCCGAAGCCCACACGAGCAGGAAGCTGCCCGGCTCCAGCGTCACGGCCGGAAAGCGCCATTTCGTGAGTTGCGACGCGCTGTCCGTGAGCGCCCACTGATTGAGATTGATCGGCGAGGTCGTCGGATTGTGGATCTCGATCCAATCCGAATACGCCCCGTCGTCATCCGTGATCGTCCCCGTGTTGTCCGCCATGAATTCGGTAATGACAGGATTTGCCCAAGCGAATGGAGCGAGCACGAGTAGGGCGGACAAGGTGGATAGAAGTTTCATGGTTGCAGGGTCCGGGCAATCTACGCTAAACCGTGCTGCCTGCAATGCAGTTTCCCTCGCTCGTATCGGATCCGTTCACGCTGTTCGGGCTTCTTGCGGTCGCAATTGCTGGCGGCGGATTTGGTTCACGCTGAAATTTGAAGAATTGCCTCGCCCAAATTTCCCGCTACTGTAGAGCAAATGAGCACCGTCATCCTGCCGGATCCACACAACACGGACTACGTTCATCCGTTGAGCATCGAAGCGTATCAAGCACTCGGTGAACTGGGGCATCTCGGGAAAAATACCGAGCTGCTCTACGGAGTTGTCTTCACGAAAATGCCCAAGTCACCACTTCAAGCATCGGTCCTTCGCCTTCTCCTCGAACATGTTCGTGCCGCATTGCGCCCCACCTTTTTCTTGATGAGCGAACAACCCATCACCTGCACTCAATCGGGTTCCGAACCGGAGCCGGATATATCGGTGATTCACGGAGAACCGGAGGATTTTTGGTCCGCACACCCCACGACTGCTGAACTCGTCATCGAAGTCGCCGTGACCAGCGAAGACTACGACCGCAACAAAGCCCTCGCCTACGCCCGCGCCGGGGTGAAAGAATTCTGGATCGTCCTCGTGAACGAAAAGCGAGTCGAAGTCCGCACCGAGCCCAGCGAGCAAGGCTACTCAAAACTGGAAACCGTGGCCATCGCCCAATCCACCGCCATCCCCGAACTCCGCATCGACGCGGCGGTATTGGTCGCTCGGTAAATCGGAAACGAGGTTTGCGTTTGGTCCGACTTTGCGTAAAGCGTGTGATACGCGATTGGATTTGCGTAAAGGATTTCGCGAATTGCTTTACACATTCGGTTTTGTGAATGAACGAGTTGACGGCGCAAATACCCTCGCTATCGAAGTCAATCACTAGACCCGCCGCGCCTCTGCTTGCATGCGTAATTCGGTGGGTTTTCTTTTGTAACAGTTGAAGTGTGCTTTATCCCAAGCCAGCGTTTTGAAGCACGCCGCGCGTGACCTGTGTCGGGTCACCCACGCCGGCTTTGACGAGCTCATCCCATTCGATGTTCAGACCTTCGTTGCCTTTGCGGCGCTTGGCTTCCGCGACGATGAGCGCTCCGTCGAGGCCCGCGTTGTCGGCGAACTGGCGATTTAAAAACTGACGCATTGATTAGCCCCAAACTCCCGCTAGCTTTCCAAAATATGAGCACCGTCATTCTGCCGGACCCGCACAATACAGACTACGTTCACCCGTTGATCATTGGAGCGTATCATGTCGATCGCGGTGCGGTGCCAAATCCAGTGAAAGGCCCTAAAAACACCTTTAGAAAAACTCTGTTTCTCGTCATAGTTGGCCTCCACGCGATAGCGACTTGCCAGTCCTCTTGGGCTGAAACTCCGTTGGATTTTCTCGACGCACAGCCCACGATTTCGCCTTTCAAAGACGCGGAATTGGATCGTGATGTGATGAAGCAGCTCAATGACTTAGCGGTAACCCGTCGCGAATTCGCCTCAAACCCAGAGTCTCCAATCGCTGCGAAACGATTGATATTCAGCCTCAACCGAGCAGGGAACTTTCTATTGGTTAATAGTCGAGAAGAACAAGCTCTCGGATACCTGACAGCCGGCTTGAACATCTCGGAACGCATCTTCAAATCGAACCCAGAAATCGAACTATTTACAACAGAGGCGGACCGCGCTGTAGATAGATACCACTCGGGCTATCTCTTTGCCGCTCTTAAAAAGCCGCAGAACGGTGGGTTGATCGAGTATCAGTTGCGCGATGTTGCCTTCTGGGAGAAATCCGTTTCAGCACACCCTAAATCGCTCGGAACGCTCAGAGATTACGCGGAAAGCCTCAATAGACTTATCGGATATACGTATCACAAGAGCCCTGAAAATAGAGACTTAGCCCTCGAAGTCGCAGAACGAGCAAGTGCTGCTTTCGAGGGGGCTTTTGAGTTAGATCAAAAATCCGACGCCGCCGAAGTGCTTTGCTCGCTGCTCCGGTGGCGGGCCAGAATTTACAAAGACGAAGTAGGACGGCAGGGCGAGGAAGTAGCGATTGAATTGATGTCCCGGATGGTTGAGGTATCAAAAATTCACTCGCGAGCCAGGTACGGAGATTTTAGAGTGGCGGATAACTGGATCGCACAATTCGTCGCGCTTTTGGACGAACGCGGAAACCCGGCAGATAGGAAAAAGGCGATTCTCCTTCGTCGAGAAGAGATGGAGATCATCGAAAAACGAGTCAATGATCGGCGCGACGGTGCGGGTAAGCTTGTAAACGGCCAAGCGCTTTTTGAGCTCTGCCCAAAGCTCCATTTCCTAGGGCTTTTATACGGGAAGGAAGGAGCGACCGAAGCAGCAGTCGGTTTTTTCGAGAAAGAACTCGCCTACGTTGATGAGCTTGTCGCTGCGAATCCGAAAGCAACGGATGTCCCATATCCCCTTTGGATTCTCGTAGAGCAATTGGAGAAAGCAGCATCCGCCGTAAACAATGCAGGTCTAGAAAAGCGTGCGCAGGCTCATCTCAAAACGCTTGAAGAACGATTTGATCTCACCTCGCAAGACGGCGTCAAAAAGCGAGTAGAACTACATAACCAAGTCGGATTTCACTATTCGAACAAAACACTAGACCAAGAATTAGCGGCAAAGCATCTCAAAGCTCAATACACTACAATCAAAAATTCGGTTTCCCGAGGGATACCCATCGCGCCTTCGCTCGCCGGAAGGTACGATTTCTTGAAAGAGAAATTCGAGAAGTCGGCAGAGTAGTTTGCCGAGTGATGTGGACAAACCGCTGCTTTTTTCCAAAACACAAAACCGCCGCGCCCCTTTCGGAACGCGGCGGTTTGTGAATGTGTTTAGCTCTTTAACGAGCGGGAGTTTTTAGAACTCGCCGCCGCCGTGA
>JAYSTZ010000824.1:0-5707 GCA_043719365.1 Verrucomicrobiaceae bacterium
CGCAGCGTCTCCCTTCCACCAACCGACCGGTACGGATGCAGGTTTAGCGGGTGGCTTTGGCGGCACTAAGGGCGGCTTTGGCGGAGCGACGCAGCCGGATAGAATGGCGGCAGCGAAAGCGCTGGCAATGCACGGAGTCAGAAATCGTTGGGCAGTCATGGTCATCGGAAAATACTGATTGCAGGCAACTTTGCAATTGCTTCATGCACTTCAGAGATTTTGAGCGTCACCATTTCACCGCCGCACTCTGCTTCCGCTGCGACCGGTCGAAGTAAAAAACATGCCCGTTGTCCCGCCCGAATTCATGCACCTGCATCGTGCATTTCACGTCGTAGCAGCAGTATTCCGCAATCTCCAAAAGCCGTCCCTCCCGCCACCAGCGGATCGCATCCAGACCGTCCGCCGTCTTGCCCACTCCGAGACTCGCACTCGCCACGGAATCCAGCCCGACCCGATGCCCGAGCACTTTCTCGATGTCCACGAGAAGGTCCAGCGTCCGGCACTGCGACGGCAGATCCATGATTGTGTAGGCCATGAGAACTTCGTAGTCGAAACTCACCACATTGAAGCCCACTACGAGGTCCGCCCGGATGAGTTGCTGGATCAGCGCATCCACGTTCTTCTCCGTATAAATCTGATACTCCCCGAGCCTCGTGCTGTAAGTCACGCCGATGCTCATTCCCATCTTCGCCTTTTGATCCCAACCACCCGCGTCGTTCGCGGTGCGCTGAGTTTCGAGGTCAAAATAAACGATGTCTTTCTCCATTTAGCGCAAGGAAAACCGCGCATCGCCCGCGCTGTCGAGCGTTTCGTTTACTACAGCTTCCTCAACCGCATCGTCGCGAGCGAAAACCACGCGTCTCCTTTGCTCGCACGCAGCTCGGCGACGAGGATGACTTCGCGGGCCTCGTCCACGGTGAACTCGTAGGCCAGCGGCGTTAGTTTGGATTCGCCGACCAGACCGTTTTGTCGCTTTTCTTTCGCGCCGGAAATCCGCAAGCCAGCACCACGGCCTTTGTCGTCCTCGGTCGCCACGACTCCGTGCGTGCGGACGCTGGCTTCAAAACGATAACGGCCCGCGTCGAGCGGCAGTGCGATGCGCCAGGACGCCGTGGCTTCACCTTTGGCCGTGATGCGCAGCGCATCGGGCTCCGCGGCCAGCTCGGCGGAATCTCCGCTCTCGTTTTCCTCGCGCCAGCCTTTCGTCAGCTTCGCCACATCATCTTTGCCGAACGCAACGGGCTCGGGCCATTCGGCGATGTTTCTGCAGATCGCGGCGATCCGTTTTTTTACGGTCGCAGCCACTTCGTCGCCGCGCTGCGTGACTTCTTTCAGCGCCGAGTCCTTTGCTCCCGCCGCCTTCATTGCCGCTACAATGAGTCCGTTGCGCTCGCGGACTTTCGCTGGCCAGTCGGTCTTCGCGAGGACGCGCTCGTAGAAATCGGCGATCTTCGCGCGGTAGAGCGAGCGTGCCTGCGGCTCCGACCAAAAGGCCCGGCCAATGACACTGCCCGGCGTCCGCTGAAGATCGATTTCGTCGCTCCGCCACGTCTCGTCGAGGCCGTGCAAAATGAAGCAAAACTTCCCCGTCTTTTCGTCGCGGTAGATGCGATAATTATTAATTCCAAAATCGTATCCGTCCGTGAACTCCAGCACGTGTTCCGCGGCGAGGTACGCCGCATATCGCTCCACATCGAGCAATGAGCTCAGCCTGCTCCAGCGCTTCGCTGGGTCGTCTTCCTTCGCCGCAGCGACCAGCTCGGCGAGCGCTTTCTCGTCCTCCTCCTTGCCATCATTCATCTCAGTGTGATCCCCGATTTCCTTTTGCAGTGCGCCTTCAAAAAACGCGCCGTCATTGTTGCAAAATTGCGACTTCAAAAAGTCCTTCGTGAAGCCCTCGCGGATGAGATACAGCCCTTTGGATTCGCCATTGATGCTCACCAGCGCATGACCGCAGCGCCCGGCGGGAACACCGCACAGCCGCGCGATTTCGCCAGAGAGCCATTCGTGAAGCAAAGAGGGATCTTCGATGCCGTTGTTTAAATGCAGCTTCTTCTGCCCGTAAAATCGCTCGGCTCCCTTGAACGTGTCGAAATCGAGAGTCATCGCTGGCTTCTCATTCAGCCCGCGAAAGCTCGCCGCGCCTTTGAGTTTCATCGCGACGTGTTTGTGAGTCACGGCACCTTCGACGAGATGCACCTCGCTGTATCGCCTCGCCTCGCTTTTCAGCTCCTCGACTGCGTCTGGCTTGAGCACAAGTTCCAGCGAACGAACGGGGCCGGAGTAAAAGGCGGATATCTCCTTGGCAAAGTCAGGCTTCTTTCCAGACTTCGCGTCCTTGGCCACGGCCACTGCGCAGCAACCGATTACGACAGCTAGAAATGTTCGACGGAGCATCATGCTTTTTCTCTACCCCGAAGTGCGGATTGTCTTATGCCACGACATCGCCGGCAGCGACTCGAACCTTGAAAAACTCGATCGTCTTCACGATGCCTTCCGCAAATTCCACTTTGGGTTCCCAGCCGAGCAACGTTCTGGCGCGGGTGATGTCGGGCTTGCGCACTTTCGGGTCGTCCACGGGCAGCGGCTTGTAGTCGATGGTGGAGCTCGAACCCGTGAAACGAATGACTTCCTCCGCAAACTGCTTGATCGTCATCTCATGCGGATTGCCGATGTTCACCGGCTCGTGGAAATCCGATTGCGACAGTTTGTAGATGCCATCAATGAGGTCGGCGCAGTAGCAGAACGACCGCGTCTGCGAGCCATCACCAAACACGGAGATCGGCTTGCCCGTGAGCGCCTGCCCGACAAATGCCGGCACCACACGTCCATCGCGAAGCCTCATGCGCGGGCCGTATGTATTAAAAATGCGGACGATCTTCGTATCGACGCCGTGGGCACGGTGGTAGGCCATCGTCATCGCTTCTGCGAACCGCTTCGCCTCGTCGTAGCAGCCGCGCGGGCCGACGGGGTTCACGTTCCCCCAGTAGGTCTCTTTTTGCGGATGCTCCAAAGGGTCCCCGTAGCATTCGCTTGTGCTCGCGATGAGGTAGCGGGCCTTTTTATCCTTCGCGAGACCGAGGGTATTGTGTGTCCCGAGCGAGCCGACTTTCAGCGTTTGAATGGGGAATTCCAAATAATCGATCGGCGAAGCGGGCGAAGCAAAATGGAACACGTAGTCCACTTCATCCGGCAGAAAGATGAAGTTCGACACATCGTGCTTGATGAAGCGGTAGTTCTCATTGCCCGCGAGATGCGCGATGTTGTTCGTGTTGCCGGTGATGAAATTGTCGATTCCAATCACACGATGTCCCTCTGTCAGCAAACGATCAGTAAGATGAGATCCAAGAAAACCTGCGGCTCCTGTGACGACGGAAATGGGACTAGCGGACTGACGTTTGAACATAAATGAGCTGCGAGCCCTACATCAATCCAAACGTCAACGCGAGCTTTCTGCGGGACTGAATCATTTCCGCAGATACAGTGTTCGAGGTGATGGGCGCCGATGCCAATCGCCTTCGCTCAATATCTTCCGTGCAAATGCGCCGATTCTGTATTCTTGTCCATGTTCTGATTTTCTCTTCGTTGCTCGCGCACGCCGCACCGCGCCAGCCATCACAACCGGCAAAAGGGCCGGGTGGTTCCACGTATGGACACGCTGAATTGCGGGAAAGCGAACACGGCACGGGAAGTCGGCGCTTCTGGCTCTTTGAGCCGAAAAATCCCGCTCCGAATGAAGCGCCCATTGTTCTTTTTCTTCATGGCTACAGCGCGATGACTCCCGAGCCATATCGGGCGTGGATCGAACACATTGTCCGGCGCGGAAATATCGTCGTTTACCCGCAGTATCAAAAAGACCTGGTGACACCGCCGCAGGATTACCGCGCCAATACCGCCGCTGCCTTTCGTCGAGCGCTGGAAGTGCTCGCAGAGGAAGGGCACGTCGCACCGGACCTCGACCGTTTCGCCATCGTCGGACACTCTGCGGGCGGCATCGGCGCGGCGATGTATGCCGCGCATGCGGTGGAGGAAAAGCTTCCGCTTCCCCGCGCCATCATGACGGTCCACGCCGGGCAGGGACCGGAGAATGGCTGGCAATTAATTCCACTCGACGACCTTTCCACAATTCCCGCGAAGACACGAGTCGTTGTGCTCGTCGGGACCGACGATCACTTTGTCGGCACACGAAGTTCGCGCAAGATTTGGGAAGGCACAAAGCATGTCGCCGAAAGCCGATTCATCACCCTGCAATCGGACGACCACGGCTGCCGCGTATTTCACCCGGACACCTCGCACCGCTCGCTGCGGAGCCATCGCTCGCAAATGCGCTCGATTGGTTCGGCTACTGGCGGCTTTTCGATGAACTCTGCACCGCTGCGTTTTCCGATCGTCCGTTTGATCCCTCGCCTGCGATGGGAAAATGGAGCGATGGTGCTCCCGTGAAGCCGCTGCTCATCGAGCGGCGCTAAACCTACCGCTTCTTCCCCGTCGTTTTTCCCTTTGGAATGAGGTTTCCGTTTGCATCATAGCGGTCCACATTGATGAGGGTCGATTGCCCCCCGCGCGTTCCGTAAATGAAGTTGTTGGTGCCCGTGAGGTTCCCCTTCGCGTCGTACACGACTTCCTGGATGATGTGGTCCGCGCCATCGAGCTTGTAAGTGCATTTTTGGAAGACCTGATTCTTCGCATTATAATAAATGCCCGACATCGGCTGCATCCGATCGTCCAGTTGGTAAAGGATCGTCTGATACGCAACCTTCGAGCCGGACGTGTAGAAGCGTTCGATGGAGCGGCGCTTCTCCGGATTGATTTCCTTCGAGCTCCACGTCCCATCGGGAAACTCCCGATTCGAGACCTTGATCGCCGGGAGCGCAAAGGCGGTCGCGGCGAAAATAATAAGTGCGAGGATTGTTTTCATGCTGCTGCTTGGTGTGAATTGAACTGTAAATCGTAGAGCCGCCGGTACTCCGGCGAGCGCTCATAAAGGTCGGCGTGTTTGCCCACGGCTTTGATGTGACCCCGGTCCATCACGACAATCTGGTCCGCCTTCAAAATCGTAGAAAGGCGGTGCGCGATGGCGAGCACCGTGCGCCCTTTCGAGAGCGTCTCCAGCGCCTCCTGGATGCGACGCTCGCTCTCCGTATCAAGCGCGCTCGTCGCCTCGTCGAGCAATAGAATGGGCGCGTCCTTGAGCAACGCACGAGCGATGCTGAGTCGTTGTTGCTGGCCGCCGGAAAGATTGCATCCCTTGTCGCCAATCACCGTCTGGTAGCCTTGAGGCTGGCTGAGGATGAAGTCGTGCGCATACGCCATCTTTGTCGCGTGTTCGATCTCCGCCTCCGTAGCCTCCAGACGACCGTAGCGGATATTCTGCCCAATCGTATCGTGGAAAAGGAAGACGTCCTGACTCACCGTCGCGACGTGCTCGCGGAGGGAAGCCTGCGTCACCGTCCGGAGATCCAATCCATCCACTGAAACACTGCCCTGCTGCCCTTCGTAAAGACGCTGGAGCAACGCAAAAAGCGTGCTCTTTCCGCTCCCACTCTCGCCCACAAATGCACAGGTGCTGCCTGCCGGGATACGAAGATTGATTCCTTGAACTGCGGGCTCGTTCGTCCCCGAGTAAGTGAAAGTCAGATTCTCAAAGCAAATATCACCGCGCACCTTCCCAAGCGCCACCGCACCCGGCGCGTCCTGAATCGCCGAA